>LUSG01000148.1 GCA_001629395.1 Gammaproteobacteria bacterium REDSEA-S15_B12
CTGATAAACATGCCGTGAGCACTAATTCTCCTACTTCGTTAGATAAACGTACCCGGTCACCGTCACCAATGCCCAGATCAGATGCCGTTTGAGGATGGCAGGTGACCGTTGCAGGCCCCATCATTTTGAGTACGTTACGGTCGTTACCGAAACTTGAGTTCATCAGCCATTTGGCAGCCGGTGAAATCAAACGCAACTTCCCGTCTTTCGGCTCTGGATCGGTTGTTGCCTGCGGCAGGCGCGGAAGGCCGTCAGCTTCGGCGCCTTCACTGGCAATCTCTATTTTTCCACTGGGGGTGGCGAAATGTCCGTCCGACCACAGGATCAACGGTTCGTCGGCAACATGGGCCCAACCCTGCTCAGTCAATTCCTGCCAGGTCTCTCGAACACCAGAATCCCGTAGAGTGTGTTCAATAACTGATCGATCATCTTCGTACAGAGTGGAATCTTCAAGCCCCATCGCGCTGGAGAGTCTTCGAAAAATTTCCTGGTTGGGTAAGGATTCTCCCATCGGCACACGACACTGTACCTGTGCGCCAATCGTAAGATGAAAATACGATGAACATACATCGTCGAATTCCAGAAAGCTCGCAGCGGGTAAAACGATATCGGCATAATCTGCAGTATCTGTCATAAAACAGTCGATCACGACTGTGAACAAGTCCTCTCGTTTCAGCCCCTTCTCCATCGATGCCTGATTTGGATTTGATGCGAGAGGATTGCAATTCCATACCACGTACGACCGGATCGCCGCCGGATCCTGGAGTAATGCTGGTATGTCCATCTGGCTGACAGGGGAGGGCCCGTCGTTTAGCTGGGGTATTTCGTATACCGATGTACCTCCACGGCGTCCGCCGATGCCTATCGTATCGTTCAAATAGTAGAAACCTGCACCTGGTTTTCCGATATTGCCGGTAATCGCAGGTAACATTGCGCAGGCGCGGAAGACGTTTCCACCCTGTGGTTGACGCTGCAGCCCCTGGCCGAGCCACAGTAGCGACGGTCCGCGGGCATACGATCGTGCCGCTTGTTCGATTAGTGTGGTTGGTATCCCGGTTTCTGATTGCCCCCATTCAGGGGTGCAGTTCTCGATCGATGGCAGAACTTCTTCATAACCCTGCACGTGATTCTTGATGTAGGTCTCATCCACCAGAGACTCTTCCTTCATGATATGCAGCATGGCAAAGGCAAGCGCTGCGTCAGTTCCTGGGCGCACCTGAAGATGAAGGTCGGCAGATGTGGCGGTCTCGGTTCGCACAGGATCGACCACAATGACCTTAGCATCGTGCTCACGCAGCCAGTGCTGGTACACATGAGGTCCGCAGTGTGCAGGATTCGCTCCCCAGATCAGAATGCACTTGCTGTCTTTTGACGTGCGGGGATCGAAGCCTGAAGTAGAATCACCGAAAACGTAACTCAAGGCCGCATGACCTGCGGCGTTGCAAATGGTGTCCGGATCAACCTCGGTCGCACCGATATGGTCAAAAAACCGTTTCGGAAATTGTCCAGCAATGACGGAACATGTTCCGGTGTAATGGGTATGATAGATTCGATCGGCACCGTTCTCGCGATCGATATCACCAAACCTATTAGCAACCTCTGCGAGGGCGTCGTCCCAGGAAATCCGTTCGAATTTTCCGCTTCCCTTTTTTCCCGATCGTTTCAGCGGATACAGCAAACGGGCGTTTTCATCGAGCCATACTCCGTTGTAGCTAACAGCACATTTAGCGCAAAGTGGCCCTCGCGTTGAAGGATGGTCGCGATTGCCTTTTACCTTAACAATCTTTCCGTTTCGTTTGTGCACAATGATGCCGCACCCGTCATAACAGTCCCGTGGACAGGTGGTCTTGATCCATTCTTCTTGATTTGTGGTGGACATAGTCATAGATCAATTTAGTTGAAAGTAAGTATCCTCGTTCACCCGCTTCTATAATGGTGTTGGGTCGATTAATGAATTGTTAGAGATCAAGGATATGATTACAGTCGTCGTAACTTTCTCAATACCAAGTGAAGTCAGTGCAAGTATTCTCGAGGAAAAATTCCTTGAAACAGCTCCAATGTACCTTGAAACTCCCGGCCTGGTTCGAAAAAATTATCTTTATGATCGTGCGACGCTCGAAGCTGGAGGGTGTTATACGTTTCAGGATAAGAAAAGCGCTGAACTATGGTTTAATGCAGAAAGAATAGCATGGATCACAGAGCGTTACTCTGCTCCAGATATTCGCTATTTCGAAACGCCGGTTATTGTTAATCAGGATACGGGTCTCATAGATAACCCCGGATACTGATACTCGCAGAGGCGAAATGGATTTACACCAAGACCTTGTTGTTATTGATGGGCTGATCGTTTCCAATTTTTCTCGGTCCGTTTTTGAAGACATGCGGCGTGGCGGTGTGACTGCTGCCAACTGCACCTGCTCGATATGGGAAGGATTCCGAGCGACAATGGACAATATTGCAACCTGGAAGAGGCATTTCCGTGACAACGACGACCTGTTGCTGGAAGTACGCACTACGACCGACATTGCTACGGCCAAGGATGCCAACAAAACGGGCATTATTCTTGGTTTTCAGAATGGTGCCGCGTTCGAAGAGAACTCGGGTTACGTCGAACTGTTCAAACAACTCGGTGTCGGAATTGTGCAGCTTACCTACAATACGCAAAACCTCATTGGCACCGGATGTTACGAGCCAGATGGAGGCCTGAGTGGCTACGGGCACGAGATCATCGCTGAGATGAACCGGGTCGGCGTCTTGATCGATCTGAGCCATGTTGGACCCAAAACGTCAGAAGAGGCCATCAAGGCATCAGTCAAGCCAGTTACCTATTCGCATTGTTTGCCAGCAGGGTTGAAGCAGCACCCAAGAAACAAGACCGACGACCAGTTGAAGTTTATCGTCGAACACGGGGGCTTTGTAGGCGTCACGATGTTTCCACCATTCCTGCCCAAGGGCGTGAATTCCACTGTTGACGACTACGTGAAAGCGATTGACTATATGGTCAACCTGCTCGGAGTAGATCACGTCGGGATAGGGACCGATTTTACGCAGGGGCATGGCCCGGACTTCTTCGAATGGATAAGTCGCGATAAAGGCCATGGGCGCAGGCTTGTTCAACTGGGCGAGATTGTGAACCCTGCGGGCATCCGGACTATCGGTGAATTTCCAAACATCACTGCGGCTATGGAACGCGCCGGCTGGAATGAGCCAAAAATTCGAAAGATCATGGGTGAGAACTGGCTGCGCGTTCTTGCGGACGCCTGGGGTGAAGATTACTCTTGAATACCGAAATTAAGTTGATGTCAACACAAGCATTGCAGATCAATGCCTCTACATCATCTTGAGCATTTTCTGATTCAGCCGCAGAACCTTGAGGAGACTGCGGCCTGGTGGTGTGACGTGCTTGGTCTGGAAGAAGGACCGCACCCGGATTTTGGGTTTCCTGTGAAGTGGCTCTATATTGGGGACTGTGACGTAGTGCACATGACCACCGGTGGTCCAAATGTGTCCGATGCACGAAAGAGCTAGCTTGGGCAGCAGTCTGCGACCGTGTATGGGTCGGGGGTAGTCGATCACGTTGCGTTTCGATGCACTGGACTTGGGATGATGCTGAGGCACTTGCAAAAAAAATCAGCCAATGTTCAGAAAAGGTGGGTTGATGACCAGGGTCTTATTCAGTTGTTTCTGCTTGATCCCAATGGTGTAAAGG
>LUSG01000149.1 GCA_001629395.1 Gammaproteobacteria bacterium REDSEA-S15_B12
ACCTTGAGGTCTTTGCGCTCCACCGGCCAGAAAAAAGGCAACAACAGTGCACAGGTCTTCCACAGGTTCCCGTTTTCTCCCTGAGACGGAGAGACCGGCGCTGTGTCGGGTTCGGATTTCATCAGTGCCTAAGGATTGTAGCTCTGGTTATGGAAACCAAGATTGCATTACCGTAATGATTCTCGGTTTTTCAGATGCGTTTTTTAGATTATGGTCTGTTTTGTTTGACTTGGAGGACCTAATGTATCTTGAGCTTGCGCCAGCCGAAGCACACGAGGCGATATCAGGCGAACAAGTCACGCTCGTTGATATACGGGATCCTGAGTCATTTCAGGCGGCCCACCTGGTTGATGCCGTGCAAATCACTGATGCCAATATTCATGAATTTCTCGAAACTGCCAATAGACAACAGCCACTGATTGTCTACTGTTACCACGGTATTTCCAGTGCCGGCGCCGCATCGTTCTTCTCGGAACAGGGGTTCGACAAGGTTTTCCATATCGAGGGTGGTTTCGAGGCTTGGCAACAGAGCGGTCTGCCGACCTGTAGTGGTTAAGGCCTGTGCAATGGGGCTCTAGTTGATCCGTTCAGTGTGATATCTATAAAAGTGCTCAAGAGATTTTCAACGGGGGTTCCGACATCAGAGCCGCTTGTTCGCGCAGATCAAGAATGTGTTGCTCCCAGCAGCGTTGCGAGTTGAACCATGGAAATGCTCTGGGAAACGCCGGGTCAGTCCATCGCCGGGCCAGCCAGGCATAGTGATGGATCAGGCGCAGTGTCCGCAGTGCTTCGACAAGGTGCAGCTGGCGGGCATCGAATTCATAGAACCGGGTGTATCCCTCGAGTAGTCGAGCAAGGGTCGCCTCCTGGTCGGTTCGATCTCCAGACAAGAACATCCATAGGTCCTGAATAGCCGGTGTCATACGGGAGTCGTCCAGGTCGACAAGATGAGGACCATCATCGGTCCACAGGATATTGCCGATGTGGCAGTCACCGTGCGTACGTATCAGATCCACTGATCCAGCACGCTCATAGCACCAACCAATCTGCTGAATCAGATTGTCGGTGAGTGACTGATAAGCCGATTCCAGATCTGTTGGTATGAAGTCATGCGCCAGAACGAACTGGCACGACTCAACCCCGAACGTGGTTACATCGAGCGTGGGCCGATGTTCGTAGGCTCGCATACATCCACGCGCATGTAATCGTCCCAGAAACCGTCCAAGCTGACGCTGGTGTTCAGGGTTTTCAAGATCAGGGGCGCGTCCGCCGCGGCGTGGAAACAGTGCGAAGCGGTAGGAGCCATACTGGAACAGGGTTTCTCCACCTGGGTCTGGGATGGGTGCAATTAACGCGACGTCATCAGCAGCTAATTCCAGAGCAAACGCATGCTCTTCACCGATCATGGCGTCATTCCATCGTTGTGGCCGGTAGAATTTTGCGATTAATGCTTGGTTGTTTTCTATGCCAACCTGGTAAACCCGGTTCTCAAAGCTGTTCAGTACCAGCAGGTGGCCGTCGCAGGTGTAGCCACGGCTTTCGACCGCCGCGAGCACTTCATCCGGGCCCAGGTTCTGATAATCGAGAACGGCATCAGTATGCTTGTTCAAGCGCTGGTCCCAGATGGGCTTGGAACATCCAGTGGCTGACTCTTCCGAATTCGCAGTGCCAAAAAAACGAGCACAGCGGCGGCGGCAGAATAGACCGCGAAATAAAGGCACACAGTGCTGAGCGGGACCCCCAGGTCGGCCAGCCACCCCATAAGGACCGGACCGATTGCAGACGACAGGACCATCGCGGACGCATTAAGGCTTTTGATCGCACCGATGTGACCCACGCCGTAGAGTTCAGCCCACAACGCTGACATGACTGGAAAATAGAAACCGGACTGTATACCCATTAACAACATATAGGGTATGACGCCCCACATACTGTCGATAAGGCCAATAGTGATCATTGCCAATACAAGTGGGCTCAACAAATAAGGCATGATTCGAATCGCCGTTAACCGGTCTACCAGCGTACCGGCGAAGATCAAAGTGACGACGGTTGTCGCGGCGAATAGCGAGTAGTTACCTGTGATCCACGCATGTGACCATCCTTTTTCATCGGCCAAATTGAGGTGGTGGAAAAACAGTGCAGTTCCTATCATGGAAAATGCTAGAACACCGGGCATCAGGAAGTAAAAAATGTAGTGCCTTAGAACCTCCCTGCGGGTCCAGGATCGCACGGTGCATTGTGCCGTGTGGTTCTCAGTTTTGCTTACTTCGATGGCCCGGCTGTGTACAGTGTCGTGACCTTTCAACAACCAAATCACCGTTGGAATTACGGTCAGGCCGATCAGAACGGCCGCTGCGCCGTAGGTCCAGCGCCAGCCAATCAGGGCAATTGCGAAAACTGCGATGATGGGCAGTAGCGCTTCACCGACCGTAAAGCCCAGAGAGGCAAACGCAATGGCTCGGCCGCGTTCACGATCAAAATATCGCGCCATGCTGGTGATCGAGATGTGCGAGATCAAGCCCTGACCCGCGTGTCGCAGTAGAAAGATGGCGAGCACAAGCGTCACTGGGCCGGTCGTGGTCGTAATATAGGCACAGGCGAAGACCAGCAGAAGGCAGGCCGCGAGGGTGTAGCGACGCAATACAAAACGGTCGATCAGCCCACCTGTCCAGGGCAGCAGGGCTGCACTGCCGATCGTGCCGATCATGTAGACCATACCCCACAGGGTGTGGCTGAGCCCGAATTCACGTTGAATAGCCGGTCCGACAATGCCGATAAAGTAGGTCTGTCCGAAACTCGAATACAGTGCTGTCACGAAACCGAAGCCGAGTAGTCTTCGGTTGGTACTGAGCAGTTCTCGGTAGGCGTTTAATGGCATGAAACCGGCGAATTGGGTGGGTGCGTGGCGAGACTATACAGATGTTCAAGCCGTGAGTGCGGTCTATTGGTGCCTGATTTTTCAGAACGCACCAGCACCGGGGCGACAAACGACGGCCCCCCCACTATAATCCCGCCCCGCCCGGCAGTTGGTGGTCTGACACCCACCTTATCCCTCCAATCAGATGAAAGACTCGATCAGTTCGTTACGCAATATTGCAATCGTCGCACATGTTGACCACGGTAAAACGACATTAGTCGATGAACTGTTGCGCCAATCCGGCACGCTTGAAAGCCACGGGTCAGTTCAGGACAGAGTCATGGACTCGAATGAAATCGAGCGGGAACGAGGTATTACGATTCTGTCGAAGAATACGGCCATTCGCTGGCAGGACTGGCGAATCAATATTGTCGATACACCGGGACACGCTGACTTTGGGGGCGAGGTGGAACGGGTGTTATCGATGGTGGATTCGGTGTTGCTTTTAGTCGACGCTGTAGAGGGCCCGATGCCACAGACGCGGTTCGTGACGCAAAAGGCCCTGGAACACGGCCTGGCACCGATCGTTGTTGTGAACAAAATCGACCGACCTGGCAGTCGTACAGACTGGGTCGTCGACCAGACGTTTGAACTATTTGACCGTCTTGGTGCGTCAGACAGTCAACTCGACTTCCCGGTTGTTTATGCGTCTGCGTTGCAGGGTTGGTCAACACTGGAACCTGATGTCATTGCTAGCGACATGCAGCCGTTATTTCAGGCGATCGTGGACAACGTCGCCCCGCCGCTAGTTGATCCAGAAGGATCTTTCCAGCTGCAAGTCAGTGCACTGGACTATTCGACTTATGTCGGTGTGATCGGCATAGGTCGCATACAGCGGGGTGGATTTTCCCGCAATGATGTCGTTTGCGTTGCTGGTACGGACGGATCAGTCCGCGAAGAACGAATTTTGCAGGTTCTGGGTTTCAATGGTCTCGATAGAATTGAACTCGATGCTGCCAGTGCGGGTGATATCGTCGCCTTTACCGGGGTTGATGGTCTGCGTATTTCCGACACACTGTGTGACCCATCGTGTATTGATCCGCTTCCAGCGCTCAAGGTTGATGAACCCACGCTGAGTATGACCTTTCAGGTCAATGATTCTCCGTTTGCCGGCCAGGACGGCAAGTTCGTGACCAGTCGGAACCTGAGGGAGCGACTTGCCCGGGAACTGATTCACAATGTCGCTTTGCGGGTGGAGCCGCTGTCCGACCCCGATAAATTCAAAGTGTCCGGTCGGGGTGAGTTGCACCTGTCTATTCTCGTGGAAAACATGCGGCGTGAGGGTCACGAGCTTGCTATTTCACGCCCCGAAGTCATCCTCCGAGAGGTCGACGGCGTGGTTCATGAGCCATGGGAAACGCTGACAGTCGACGTTGAGTCGGTTGACCAAGGCCGGGTAATGGAAAGACTCGGTGAGCGTCGTGCTGAACTGCGGGATATTCTGCCGGACAGCAACGGACGTGTGCGCCTGGATTACACCGTCCCCAGCCGAGGCCTGATCGGATTCCGGTCTGAATTTATGACGATAACCCGTGGGTCGGGCCTGATGTACCACACGTTTGAACGATATGCGGACCGCGCTCAGTCGAAGATTGGTGAAAGAGTCAACGGTGTGTTGGTTTCCATCACTGAGGGCAAGTCGCTGGCTTATGCTTTGTTTAACCTGCAGGAAAGAGGGCGTTTATTCATCGGGCCCGCTGAGCGGGTATATGAAGGGATGGTGATTGGTATTCACTCCCGCAGTGGCGACCTTGTGGTCAACCCGCTCAAGGCCAAGCAATTAACTAACATTCGGGCGGCTGGCAGCGACGAGAATATACTTCTGACACCGCCTGTCGAACTGACACTGGAAGCTGCCATAGAATTCATCAACGACGATGAACTGGTTGAGGTCACACCGACTGCTATTCGCGTGCGGAAAAAATTATTGCGAGAGCATGAGCGAAAACGTGCCGCTCGAGCGGCCTGAGACGGCGCGACCTGCCCCAGTATTTCTGGTGCTTTTGGTCTAAGAACTCTGGCGTTCAAGTTGGCAGCGGGTGATGTGGTAGATTTGGCCTGCCTGCGAGAGTCGCGGTTTCACTCGAATAAAAAGCTGAATGAGGACACAAAATATGCGGCGGTTCAGTCTGCTGCTGGGCGGAGTCATCGTGCTTGTCGCGATTGCCTTCGGTTACTCTCGATTGAACACGGTCCAGACGACTGCATCCTATCGTCTAGAGACAGTTGAACGGGGTACTATCGAAAAGACCATCTCTTCGACCGGTCGAGTGAAGCCTGTCATGACAGTCGAAATTGGCTCCCAGGTTTCTGGCCAGATCTCGGAAGTGCTGGTGGACTTCAATTCGAAAGTCAAGGCGGGTGAAATCATTGCCCGGATAGATGCTTCACCCTTCGAAGCCAGGGTTCAGGTGGCTCGAGCCGATCTTGCTTTTGCTGAGGCAAATATTGCCATGCAGACCGCAGCGTTGGAGGAACTGCAGGCCGAGCTCTTGGGATTACAAGCGATCCTGGTTGAGATGGCCGAAGACCTCGAAAGGCCGGATGAAGAAGCAGCGGGCGCAGGTACGAACAGCCCACGCCAACGTCGCGTCACATGGCGGCAAGCTGCTCCAGGCAGAATTGCAGCTGGAACACACGCTGATCAGATCACCGGTTGATGGTATTGTGATCAACCGGGCAGTGGATAGGGGTCAGACGGTAGCTGCCAGCCTACAGGCACCCGTCCTATTTACCCTGGCTCAGGACCTGCGCCAGATTCATCTGGAAGTCAGCGTCGATGAGGCAGACATTGGTGGCATCACCGAAGGGCAGCAGTCACGGTTTACAGTCGACGCCTATCCAGACCGGGTCTTCAAAGGAGAGGTCGTTCAGATCCGTAAGCAGCCGATAGAGATCTCAGGCGTTGTAACCTACGTGATCATTGTTGGCACCCAGAATGTTGATCAGAGTTTGATGCCAGGTATGACGGCCAGCGTAGAGATTGTGCTGGGTCAACGACAAGATGCGCTTAAGGTATCGTCACAGGCGCTTCGATTTAAGCCGGCTGGTTTCAAGCACTCAGATTCCGGGGCGTCTGCTCGAGGCAGCGGTCGCGAGCGCATGCGGTCAATGATCAAAGACCTTGCGGAGAAACTTGAATTAAGTGAGGAGCAGCTGTCATCGGTTGAATCAATCTATGCCGAGATGGGCCAGTCGATCAGGGGACTGCGCGAAGCAGGTACGGGTAGTGATGAATTCAGGGAAGCGATTCGCCAGCTCCGGACCCAGGCTGCACAGCGGGTGGCGCAACTGCTGGAAAGTGATCAGAAGAAACGTTACCGCCTGATGCGTGCCGAAGCAAAAAGTGGGAGTTACCGGCGGGAAAACGTCTGGGTGCTCGATGGAGGTAAGCCCGTCGCTGTGGGTCTTACAGTTGGCATATCTGACAGCACCCATACCGAGATTGTCCGCGGTGATATTGCTCAAGGGACACAGGTCATAGTTGGCCTATCGTTGGATGGTTCCTGAGTAAGGGGCCCTGCCATGCAACCCGCTGTCATCCAGACCCAGGGATTGTGTCGGGATTTTTCAGTGGGATCCCAAGTCGTACATGCCTTGCGGGATGTGGATCTGCTCATCCATCGGGGCGAATTTATCGCGATCATGGGGCCGTCGGGATCAGGCAAGTCCACCTGTATGCATGTGCTGGGGTGCCTGGATACGCCAACAGCCGGTAAATACTTGCTTGACGGCGAGGTGGTTTCTGAATTTGAGCCTGACGATCTGGCCCGTATACGTCGAAACAAGATCGGGTTTGTTTTCCAATCATTCAATCTTATGGCCAATGCCAGTGCCCAAGCCAATGTCGAGTTACCGCTGTTATATAGCGGAGACCCACGCGCTGTGCGTTCAGAAAAGGCAAGGCATGCACTGGGAAGAGTCGGGCTTTCCAATCGCTGTCTCTTATACAC
>LUSG01000015.1 GCA_001629395.1 Gammaproteobacteria bacterium REDSEA-S15_B12
ATAAATCTGAATTTGCAGGAAAATATTTTCCTTTTGTTGATGGGGGCCAGGTTTACGGTTCTAATCAGAGTGTTGACCTTGCACAACTGCGTTACTCAGCCGGCATCACCTTTCATTGGTATACCGCAGTCGGACCTATGTCACTGTCGTATGCAATGCCGTTTAATGACGAGCCAACTGATAAAATCAAAAAGCTTCAGTTCACCCTAGGTACCATGTTCCATTAGCGAGGTCTAAGTTGATTCTAAGAACGGTCAAAATTTTCACACTGTGTTTGTTATTCGTCAGTTCCGGCGTGCTGCTATTACAGAACAGCCATGCCGGCGAGCAACAGCTCAAAATAGGGTTCGTTAACCCTGTTAAATTGCTCGAACTATCACCACAGGGAGAAAAAGCCCTGCGACTGTTAGAAGAGGAGTTCCGGCCGAGGGATCAAGAATTGATCGACCTTCGAGAAAAGGCTTTAGCACTGGAAGTTGATTTGGACAAAAATCGTCTAGTTCTTCAGGCTTCTGAAATCAAGAAAAAGCAAAGAGCCATCGATAGTATTAGACGAAAAATAAAAAGAGACCAGCAAGAGGCTCGGGAAGACTACAACATTCGTAGAAACGAGGAACTCGCCAAGCTGCAGCGACTTGTTCGCGAAATGATCGTCACGATTGCGAATGAAGAAGGGTTCGATCTGATAGTTGAGCAGGCTGTTTATGTCAATAATAGAATAGACTTGACAGAACGAGTTTTGCAGAGGCTACAGCAAGAGTGACCCACACAATGTTAATCCACTTGAACTAAAACAGATGTCGTTTTTTCTGTTAGTGACTATTCCATTAACAGGTCGGTAATTACATTTGACTGTATTAGATATTAACCGCATTCGGGAGATACTTCCCCACCGCTATCCGTTCCTGCTTATAGACAGAGTTACCCAGGTGGTCGACGGGAAAAGTTTGACAGCGTTGAAAAACGTTACGGCAAACGAGCCCATGTTCACTGGACATTTTGAGAATCAGCCAATATTCCCAGGTGTTCTGATGATCGAATGCATCGCTCAGGCATCGGCATTATTGGCAAGCCTCATTCTAGATGCGACGGCGAACCGAAAGCGTCTTTATCTTTTTGCAGGAGTCGATCGAACTAGGTTTAAGAGGATTGTTGAACCTGGTGATCAGATGTGCATAGAAGTTGAGCTAAAGAATCATAGGCAACAAGTGTGGCGCTGCACCGGAACAATTACGGTTGATGGCGTATTGGCATGTAGTGCTGATATTCTTTTTACCCACAAGGACCTGCCGTGATTGATCAGCGCGCATCGATAGCGCAGGGAGCAAGCATTGGTACAAACGTTTCGATCGGTGCTTTTTCTATTGTCGAGCAGGAAGTTGAGATTGGTGACGACACGTGGATTGGCCCCCATGTTGTGATTCGAAGTGGAACAACAATCGGCGCCTGTAACAAGATCTATCAATTTTCATCGATAGGGGAAGATCCACAGTTCGCCGCCTACAATGGCGAGAAAACCTCATTGATCGTAGGAGATGGAAATGTTATCCGGGAGTATGTGACGCTAAACCGTGGCTCACCAGCAGGAACTGGTGTAACGCAGATCGGCGATAACAACTTTTTGATGGCCTACGTGCATATTGCGCATGATAGCCGGTTAGGGAACGGCATTACGTTCGCTAATGGTGCAAGTCTTGCTGGGCATGTTGAACTAGGAGACTGGGCGATACTGGGTGGTTTCACACTTGTGCACCAGTTTTGTCGGGTTGGCGCTCACGCTATTACGGGTATAGGAACTGTTTGTCTTAAGGATATACCCCCGTTCCTGATGGTGTCTGGAAATCCGGCAAAGCCGTACGGCATAAATAGCAAGGGATTGCGTCGACGTGGGTTTAGTGAGGATGTCGTTTCGGCGATTAAATCTGGTTATCGCTGTCTTTATCGATCAAACAATGATTTGCAGACTGCTATCGAGGAACTTCAGTCTCTAGGTATAGCCCAAAAAGAAGTAGAACAACTAGCGTCATTCGTCATGACCTCAGATCGCGGCATTGTTCGTTAGAATGAACTAGAGAGGCGGTAACAATGCATGTCGCTGTCGTGGCCGGCGAAACTTCCGGAGATCAACTTGGTAGCGGTGTTCTTGCTTCTCTTCGTGGTTTAGTGGGAGATCTGAGGATCACCGGTGTGGGTGGGAGCGCCATGGCGGCACAAGGGCTTGAGTCGCTGCATGCCATGGAGGATATTTCCTTGATGGGACTCGACGGAGTCACCGAAAAGGTTTGTAAGGCTATTCGAATTCGTAATGCACTTTTCAAAACGTTCTTAGACGATCCACCTGACGTATTCCTGGGTATTGATATACCTGATTTCAATATATCGCTAGAACAAAAATTGAAAGCTCACCGAATACCTACCGCGCATCTGGTAAGTCCTACGGTGTGGGCATGGCGGTCGTACAGGATTCGAAAGATCAGAAAAGCCGTCGACCGAATGTTGGTGTTGTTTCCGTTCGAAGAAACTTTTTATAGATCGCACGGTGTGTCGGCAAAGTTCGTTGGCCATCCAGCCGCAGATGAAATCGACCAGATCACTAGAAAGCAAGCACGGGAAAAACTCGCTGGAGAAGGCTTACAGGTTGACCGGACAACTATCGCTCTTCTGCCGGGAAGCAGGCGCTCGGAAATAGATAAACTGGGTAGGTTGTTCCTTGATACTGCAGAACGTATTACACAAGCGGACTCTCAAATACAATTTATTCTGCCGGTTGCGAGTACAGCTGTTGTTGAACAACTTCGAGAACTTGTCGATGAGCACAAAGGAGGCTCGAATGTTTGTTTAACTGAGCAGAATGCAAGACTTGCTATTGCAGCAGCCGACGTAGGTCTTATCGCGTCTGGTACTGCCGCGCTTGAAGCGGCCCTCCTGGTTAGGCCGATAGTCGTAGCATATAAGGTCTCTCGGTTGTCATATCTGTTGGCAAGATTGTTTGCCAGGGTCCGGCATGTTTCGATGCCCAATCATCTTACTGAGGAGCCTATGGTAAAGGAATTTCTTCAGGGCGATGCCAACGTAGACAATCTGAATGGTGAGATTCAACGACTATTAACCGACTGTCTCTATCGACGACAAATTGAACACGCTTTCCAGGGGCTTGCAGGGATGCTCCGCAACAATGCGAATGATGAAATCGCGAAAGAGCTGGTTTATATGACAGACTAGACGTGTGAGCGCTACAGAACTAAGGGGGGGTGTTGATGAAGTGGGCAGAGGCCCCCTGGCCGGTCCAGTTGTTGCGGCAGCGGTTATATTCGAACGGGGCGTACGTCTGGAGGGGGTACGGGACTCAAAGAAGGTTCCTACTCGACAAAGGCAGGAGTTATCTGATCTGATTCGCCGCATGGCGCTCTCTTGGGCGATAGGCGCTGCGACCGTTGCCGAAGTGGATCAATATAATATTCTTAAGGCAACGATGTTGGCAATGCAGAGGGCAATTGACAAGTTGCACCAAAATGACATTCAGGTCTTGATAGATGGGCCGTACTGTCCGGTGATACGCTCAAATATGAGTCTTAGATTGGAACCTAAAATTGGTGGTGATAATCTTTATACCTCTGTTGCAGCAGCATCTGTATTGGCAAAAGTGACCAGAGATCAATTTATGGAAAAAATGCATATAGAATACCCTCAATATAAATTTGATAAAAACAAAGGTTATCCAACCAAGCATCATTTATCTGCCATTAAAGAATTTGGTCCAACTCCTATTCATAGAATGACGTTTAAATCTGAAATTTACAACATTTGATATGGCTAAGGAGGAGCCTAAATTTGTTCACTTAGATGTCAATTCAGAATATTCAATAGGCCAGAGTGTTATTCGGATTGAAGATTTACTGAATAAATCTCTTCAATGCCAGATGCCAGCATTGGGAATTGCTGATAACAATAATCTATTTGCTGTATTTAAGTTCTACAAAAGAGCAATTGAAATCGGTGTAAAACCAATTATTGGCGCAACCGTCTCAATACGCCCTGGTGTATCGGAAAGAATTTCAAAGCTAATACTGCTTTGTAAAAATACAACTGGGTATAAGAATTTATCAAACTTAATTACCCGATCCTATTTGGAAGGCTATCAAAAGGATAAGGCCTTATTTGATATTGAGTGGTTGGATAATCAAAGTTCATCAGGTCTTGTTGCAATTTCAGGTGGTTACAACGGTTTTATCCAAAATCTATTGTTATCCGAAAAATCTGGTGCAGCAA
>LUSG01000150.1 GCA_001629395.1 Gammaproteobacteria bacterium REDSEA-S15_B12
ACCTTATCCAGAGGGTCCGGCGATGCGTAATAAACCGAAAAAGTACCCGGATGAACCTTCTGCAGATGGTAATACTCATTGAACACTTCAAGAAAGATTTTCCAGTTGCACCGCACCTCGAACTCTCTGCTCGATGCGGTAATCAGGTCGTCCAACCGCCAGGGTCGATGTACCGCCTCAAAATCACCCAGCCAGGTGTCAATCGGGGGCGCTCTGCCGTCCACATTAACAAAGGCAAACCCAGCGCGTGACGCCGCCGGCACTGCAACCAACCCATAGTCGGCGTGACAAAAATCAACTGCCCCGTCCATCCGCGGAGCCGCCAGCAACGCGCCATCAAGCCCGTAAGTCCACGCATGGAACGGACAAACGATCCGTTCACAGCGCCCACGGCCCGGCGGTAACAACCGCATACCTCGATGCCGGCAGGTGTTCGCAAAGGCCCGGAGCTGGTGCGATGAATCCAGCAACAGTAGCAGCGGGGTACCGCCAACGTCGAGGGCTAGGTAATCACCCGGTACGGCCAGATCGTCGAGGCGTCCGACACGTTATCTACCCGCGAGTACAGCGGCGCAACTCTCAGGCCAATTAATATATCCGTTGTCTGGATCAGTCGTCAGTCAGTACAGATCCAGGGGATCTACATCGACCGACCAGCGCACGGTCCTTGCCCGTTTCAAGCGGTCCAACTCGGCAAGCCAGATCTCCAGAAATCGGTGTAAGTGGTTGTGGTTGCGTCCCGAGACCAGCAGTTGAGCCCTAAACCGACCTGCTCGCCGCTCCATGGGCGAGGGTACAGGATCCATCACCTCGATGTTGCCAACCTGTTCAGCCTGTAGCCAACGCCTCGCCCGGGCCTGGGCCGCCTGTAGAAAGCTAAGGGGCGCACCCTGTCGAGGGGATTCGGCCCGGAGCAGGACAAACCGCACATAAGGCGGGTAACCCGCTGCCTTGCGCTCGGCGAGACAGGCAGTGGCAAAACCATCGAAGTCGTGAGACTGAAGCCGGATATAAGCCGGATCATCTGGATAGAACGTCTGTACCAACACAGTGCCACGTTGTGTCCCGCGACCGGCGCGACCGGCAACCTGGGTTAACTGCTGAAACAGGCGTTCTGACGCCCGGAAATCGAAGCTGTAAAGCCCCCTATCGGTATTTAACGCACAGACGAGAGTGACTGCGGCGAAGTGATGCCCCTTGGACAACATCTGCGTGCCAACCACGATATCCGCCTCACGCTGGCGAATTGTCTCCAATACCTCCTCAACCTGTCCGGGACCCGCCATGCTGTCACTGTCCACCCGCACAACCCGGGCTTCCGGGAAACGCTCGATCAGGGCAGCTTCGACACGCTGGGTGCCCTCGCCGAGGTGATACAGACCCGACTCGGCACAATTCGGGCATAGGGACGGTGCCGGCTGCGATGCACCACAGTGGTGGCAACGCAGCACACCACTACCCGCATGAAGCGTAAGACCCGCGTCACAACGCAGGCACTGCGCTCTCCACTGACATTTAAGACACAACACGACCGGTGCGAAACCACGACGATTGACATAAATAATGCTCTGTTCACCACGGTTTAGGCGCGTCTCGATCGCATCCAGGACCGCGGTGGAAAGACCATTTTGGTGGGCCGTCCGCGCAATATCCACCAGCTTCACGTCGGGCATCACGGCATCGCCAACCCGCTGCGGCAATAACAACCGGCTATAACGTCCTTTACGGACGTTTTCCAGCGTTTCCAAGGATGGCGTCGCAGAACCCAGTACGACTGGGATTTTTTCAATTTGCGCCCGCTTTACGGCCACATCTCGCGCGTGGTAGCGAAATCCTTCTTGCTGCTTAAACGATGGGTCGTGCTCCTCGTCCACAATAATCAGGCCCGGGCGCAAACACGGTGTAAACACAGCCGAGCGGGTTCCTAAGACCACATCGGCCAACCCCTGCCGCGCAGCCCACCAATTCCGGTGCCGGGTCCGTCCACCAAGACCCGAGTGCAAAACAACCAGCTTACCGGCGAGACCCTGGCTAAATCGCGCCACCAGCTGCGGTGTCAACGCGATTTCGGGTACCAGGACCAGAACCTGTGTGTTCCGGGCTATGGCTTCTCGCGCAATACTTAAATAAACCTCTGTTTTACCCGAACCGGTAACACCATGTAGAAGAAAAGCGGCATATTGCTCGAGATGGCTGACCACCTGCGTACAGGATTCCGACTGCGCTGAGGTCAACTGCTGTTCTTTCGCATGGTGGGCTTGCACCACTGTGGTGCTGTCATCAATCACGCTGCTCACCCAACCACGTGCTTCCAGCCGCCGCAGTGCGTTCAGTACCCTGGGATTGTGTGACCGCAGTGCCGCTTCTGGCACACCTTTCAATTCAGCATCTGCCAGTTCTGCCAGTACTTGCCGCTGAATAACAGCACGGTCAGGCAGCATCGTCCTACCGCGGCCACCCTGAACTGTAATGTACCAGCGGCGTGGCAGAGGCGGCTGCAGATTGCTGCCTCGACGCAGTGCAACTGGCAGCGCTGTGTGGAGCACTTCACCGACGGGGTGGTGATAGTAGGTTGAGGCCCAGTGCAACAGTTTGAACACCGATTCAGAGAACACCGGTTCAGCATCCAACACTTGCGTCACCGCCTTTAATTTGGAAATAGGGACCTCTGCGTGTGCTACCTGATCACAGACGACACCGACGACAGTCCGTTTTTGTAACGGCACTTTGACTCGAACACCGGTCCGGACCACGTCGAGGTCTTTTGCTGGGGCGTAATCAAATACACGCCGAAGGGGTAACGGCAAGGCAACACGAAGTGCACCGCTGAATTTCATTGCAGCATTAAACGTTTGTGTAATAACAAGTTTGTATTAGTCGTTAAAGTTTCTGTCAACTCGCACCAACCCGAGGTAAATAATTGACACACATATATGTTTCCCTGTTGTACACAATTGCTGTGGATAACTCTGTGCAAAAATACTCAGCCGTGTAGCAATTTGGCACACGATTAATGGTGAATTCTAAATTGATCAATAAATAAGCAGTTAATTCTTTATTCAAATTCAATACGTTAGGGGTATCCCGGCGTTAGATCACACACTCGGTTGCCATAGCTATCTACCCCACCGACGGGGTGGCTGGATGTGTATAAAGCGGCCTTCAAATGGTCAACCGCATACACAGTCACTCTCGAATCATCTTTTATGATCAATAATTTAGCTGCCGGACTTCGCAACACTTAACAGTTTATTTAATCCTATTGCGCTGCCAAAACAACGCATCAAGTGTAACGCGTACAACACGTTCCGGACATGCCTGTAAACACTGCGTGTTGAACGTTGTCAGTCCACTTCACAAAGCAGCAGTGGCTATTTCAACACAAATGATTACGCCGGCCTTTTGAGTTTTATCATTGCGCCAAAATCAACATATTCACCAGCACCTAATCGTCCTACCGGATGAATTCGATCCGCATGGATTTGTCTTCTGCCTTTTGAATCGTGGCCAACCGCCTCGTCATCGAGATAAACCCCTCTGACACGGCCCAGGATCATCGAGGTGGTGTTGTCCCCGATGTTGTGTATCTTATAAAGCGTACAGACAAAGGCCACCCTCGCGTCTTTAAGACGCGGTAGCCGCGAACCCGCCAAGGGGACTGTTGTCAGTCCTAGGTGATCAACCTCCGATTCGCCTGCCGGCAGTGTTGCAGATGAGGCGTTCAGGTCTTCCAGCTGATCCACACTGGCGATGTGAACCAGAAAATCCCGGCGTTGCTTAATATTTTCACGGGTATCCTTTGGGCACCCGTCCGGTTTAAGGCCCGTAGAGATCATCAGCAACGGTGGTTCGCTGGAAACGGCATTGAAAAATGAATAGGGCGCAAGGTTAAAACTGCCATTCGCATTCTCACTGAGCACCCAGGCGATCGGGCGCGGAATAACGGTCTGGGTCAGGGTGATATAGATCTGCTGAGGATCCAGTTGGGTGATATCAACGTACACAATTCAATGCTCCGTGACTTCGGCGGCCTTCAAACAGGGGACTAACCATCAGCAAGATCTTCTAGCAACGGTAAAATGGACTCCTGTAGCGCATCAATGACAAAAGTTTCGGGTACACCGTAAACACCCCAGTCGATTCCCACCCTGCCACTGGCATCCACCGGCACACTTACGTAGGGATTACCCCATTGCTGCAGCCAGGCGCGGGCATCCTGAGGGGAATCCTTGTAGTTGAGCCCAACAATTTCGATCATTCCAGTCGCGGCGATCTCATTGAGAAGCGGGTGCTCAGCACGACACGAAACACACCAAGAGGCCCAAATATTAAGCAGCCACACTTTCCCGTGCATATCGCTGACCGAGGTGTGTGCGGCTGCATCCAATAACCGGGGCAGCTTAAACGCCGGTGCGGGCTTGCCCACCAGTGGTGAGGGTACCTCGCGTGGGTCAAGTTTGAGTCCGATTGCGAGAAAAATACCCACAATTAAGAATATGACCAGTGGCAACCCGTAGCGCCACGCTCTAACCATCGCCGTAGACCCCCAGTTCCACCGTCAACGCTCTTATCCGACCGGGTAGCTTGAGATCAACAACGTCCCTGCCGTCTTCTACCAAATTGCAGCTGTGATTCAGGCCCTCGAGCACAAAGGGGATCAGCATTAAGCACCCCCCGACGCGAGACAATCATGTCGTCGTCCAGCAGCGACAGGGCTCTGTACACCATTTGATAAGGCCTCAATCGTGATTAGCGCCTCAGTTTACGACCGACTCCGCAGCCCGATTGGACCTTTCGACCAGTTCACCTGCGGGCACATAACCCGGGATAACGGTCCCGTCCTCCAGCACGATGGTCGGCGTCCCACGAACCCCGACCAGTTCAGCGACTTCCATATGGCGGCCAATCTGGGTTTGACAGGTCTTGGTTTCAATGGCGATCCCCATTTTTGCGTCTGTCATTGCCTGCTGCGGATTATCTGCACACCAGACGGAAACCAGCGTCTCAAACGATGGGGAGTTGACCCCAGCCCGCGGAAAAGCTAAATAGCGCACTTTGACCCCACCAGCGAGCGTCTGGGCGATTTCCTGGTGCAATTTGACACAGTACCCACAACTCGTATCGGTAAACACAGTGATTGTGCTTTCCACATCCTGAGGGGCAAAAACTACCATACCGGCTTCGTCCAGGTCTTCAATGACTTTACGCCGACCCGAACGGCGGGCATCTTCTGTCAGATTGAGGTTTTTGTCGATATCGATCAGATCCCCATACAGCAGATAACGCCCATCGGCCGACAGATAGACGACACGGGTCCCAAAGATCGCCTGGTAGAAACCGGCAACCGGTGCCGGTTCGACACGATCGGGTTCAGTATCAGGCAACAGGCTGGCAGCGGCAGTCAGTACCACAGGGGGTATGTCATCAGCCTCGGCGAGGCCACAAAAACACATTGATAACACAAGCGTGTGTGTCAGAAATCGCATGAATTTTAGTTTAAGGAGCAGCAAAGGGATCATTAATTACGAAGTATAAAATGCAATAGTGTACTAAAAACCCTGGTAGATAGACCGCGCCAGTCAGCGACTGTCTCCAGAGAGCTTTTCAATGATATAGCCGCCGGATTTTTCGTCGTGCTCAAGCTGCAGTAAGCCCCGGGATTCGGCTTCTTCCAGCAAGCTGCCAAAAGTCCTGAACCCATGATAGCGCTCGCTGAACCCGGGTTGCCGGCGTTTTAAGGTCTGTTTTACCATTGAGCCCCATACTTTCCCGCCATCGCCACGTTCTTCGAATAGATCTTCCAGCGTCGATATCACCATGTCGACCGCCTCCTGCTGGCGCTTATCACCCTCACTCATGGTTTTCTTCTTTGCACCGGTTCGGCTGCGGGTTTTCTTGCGAGCCGTCGTGGATACGCTGGGCCGTATCAGATCATCGTAGAAGATGAATTCATCACAGTTCGCCGTGAGTAGATCGGAGGTTGAGTTTTTGACCCCCAGTCCGACCACGTACTTGTTGTTTTCCCGCAACTTACTGACCAGCGGAGAAAAATCAGAATCCCCACTGATCACAACGAACGTATCCACGTGGGATTTTGTGTAACACAGATCTAGGGCGTCAACGACCATCCGGATATCCGCAGAGTTCTTACCGGACTGGTGAAGATGCGGAATATCAATCAGCTCGAAAGCGGCCTCATGCATGGACGCCTTGTACTCGGCGTAACGGCTCCAGTCACAATAGGCTTTCTTGACCACAATGTTGCCTTTGAGCAACAGCCGCTCCAGCACGGGTTTGAACTCAAACCGCTTGTGTTTTGTGTCACGTACACCGAGGGCAACATTCTCAAAATCACAGAATATCGCCATATTCTGGGTGTTGGGCTCTGTGCGCATAGTCGGATGATTCCCAATGATCTCAGGGTTAAGGCTTAATCGACCCAGCGAGACCGGGTAAGAGGTAGTGGAGCGTTCAGTTTAACCGCGTCAACGGCCTCGGGCCAGCAAACCCGTCGCGTCCGTTTATCGCATGATGAACGGATTAGCGGGGCTGGTCTGTTGCGCAATCCAGACCGATTTAACCTGCATGTACTGCTTTATGGCTTCAAGTCCGCTTTCACGACCGATGCCGCTGCGTTTGTAGCCCCCAAAGGGCGAGGTGAAACTAACCGCCCGGTAGGTATTTACCCACACTGTACCCACCCGCAGTTTCTCCGACATACGGACCGCCCGACCTATATCCTGCGTCCACACACCCGCCGCCAGACCGAAGTCAACATCATTACCAATCGAGATGGCGTCTTCTTCCGTATCGAACGGAATGACGGCCAATAGTGGGCCAAAAACTTCTTCCTGTGCAATACGCATTTTATTGTTTACATCAGTAAAAATCGTCGGCTCGACAAACTGGCCTCCTTTTGCCGCCGGACCGGTGTAAGCCTGACCGCCCAACACGCATTTGGCACCGTCTTGTTTCGCGATCTCGATATAGTCGAGTATTTTTTGGTACTGGGGGGGTGTAGTGACCGGGCCAACGTGTGTGTCGGTCGACATCGGATCACCGATCTGTGCCGTTTTCGCGACCTCGATCAGGCGTTCTACAAACTGATCGTGTATGGAACGCTGCAACAGCAACCGGGAACCTGCAATACAGGTCTGTCCCGTCGCTGCAAAAATACCCGAGATGGCACCCATCACGGCCGACTCTATGTCGGCATCTTCAAACACAATATTGGGGGATTTCCCGCCCAATTCCAGCGTCACGTGCTTGAATGTCGATGCCGCCATCTCATTGATTTTCTGTCCCGTACGATCTGACCCGGTAAATGCAATTTTTGCAACATCCGGGTGGGCAACCAGTTCAGCACCCACATCCTGACCGAACCCACTCACCGTGTTAACGACCCCCGGGGGGATACCCGCTTCCTCGATCAGGTTCATGAACTCCAGGGTGGAAGCAGACGTGAACTCCGACGGTTTTATGACGGCCGTATTACCGGCAGCCAGCGCTACCGAAAGCTTCCATGACAACAGCAACAGTGGTGAATTCCAGGCCGTAATCATTGCCACGACACCCAGTGGTTCGTAACGCGTGAAGTTGAATATCCCGGCTTTGTCAGTCGGAATAACTGCGCCCTCCACTTTGTCGGCCAACCCACCGTAATACCGATACCACTGCGACATGTAGTGGGTCTGTGCTGACATCTCGGCGATCAGCTTACCGTTGTCTCTAACCTCGATCTCGCCGAGTCGCTGGGCGTCGCGTTCAATGAGATCTGCCAGTTTATAGAGCAGTCGACCCCGCTCCGTAGGCTTTACATCGGCCCATCCCGATTCAAATGCATTTTTTGCCGACGCCACCGCATGGCCGACATCTGCCGTGTTGCCTTTGGCGATCTTCGCCCACACGTTTCCGGTATAGGGGTTAACGGTATCGAACCAGTCCCCTGACGCGGGGTCTACCCACTGACCGCCGATGTAATGCTGATAACGCTTCACTGCATACCTCCTATGGGATTGAACACGCGAGAGTTTAACCAAGCGGACTGGCCCCGGGCCAGTAAAACGGCTCAAGACGGCTTGAACTTCACCGTCTTGACGCGATAACGTAACCGACCCCGTTCAAGCAGATTAGCGAGTTCTGGCGTTGCCTGGAGATAGGCCCGCAGATCTGCGCTCTGGGCAGTAAACGGCAACAGACCCACGATCACGTTTTCAATCGCAGGTGCTGTAAATTCAAACATGCTCACAAAACGATCACCGCGATTCAATGCTCGAGAAAATCCCGACAAGACCAATTCGGCACGATCCGCAAAATTGATGCTCAAGACACCGTCGTCTGTCATACATCGTTGAAGCTTACGCAGCCAGGCACTGTCGAATTGGACGGCACGCTCGGGCACACCATTGCCGCCACCAAACAGATCATCGATAACCAGATCAAATCCAGGGCCCCGGTAACGGGCTACATAATCTCCGGCATCGGCATGTAAAAGGTGTGCCATCTCTGGTGTGACACCAAAGTGTTCCCGCGCCACGCGCAGGTGAATTGGATTGTTGTCCACGCCCACGATTTCGATCGGGTCAAACAATCGCTTGAGCTGACGGATGACCGTCCCGGCGCCCGTCCCCAGCAGCAGTACTCGCCGTGGCGACCTGGCTGGACGAAATAGCGCCGGCAGCCAAAGCAGGTCCCAGACACTGCCGGTGACGGGGCAGCGCTCGCTGTACTGGCTGTGCAGCACGCCGTTGCTGTAGAACCGCAGACTTGACCCTGCTGCTCTGACCTCGTAGCGGGTGTCGTCTGTGGCATAAGTCCACACTATTGCCATACGGCGCTCCCGGGGCCTACGGTCGGCGACAGCGCAGACTCCTTTTTTTATGATCGTGTTATCACACCAGTGTAACCTGCATCGGCCAAGGTCCACCGTCAGCAGGCGATCTCTTCTCCGGCTCGTTGTTACGCCACGTCAAGCACCTAAGGCCCAAGCAAGTTGAGTTACACTCGCAGTGGAGACAGTGGCCCAATTCACAGATTCAGTATAAATCTTATTCCCCTCACCCATGAACGACACGCTATTTTCGCTGTCTGGCCGCACGGCGATGGTAACAGGCGCGTCCAGTGGCCTGGGTCGAACGTTCGCATCAGTGCTTGCAGCTGCTGGTGCCTCGGTCGTATTGACGGGGCGACGAATGGAACTGCTGGAACAGGCGTGCGTCGAAATCACCTCGCAAGGCGGCGAGGCCCTGGCTGTAAACATGGACGTGACGGACGAAAAAACGGTCACGAAGGGCTTTGATGAAGCAGAGCGTAGTTGTGGATGCATCGACATTCTGGTCAATAACTCGGGTATAGCCCACGGAGAGTCTGCACTTGAGATTGCGCCTAGTGATTGGGACCGCGTGATTGACACCAATCTAAGAGGTGCCTGGCGAGTGGCCCGCGAATCAGGAAAGCGACTCATCAAGGCAGAAAAACCAGGCAGCATCATCAACATTGCCTCCATACTCGGTTTTCGTGTAATCAAGGGTGTTGCGCCCTATGCCATCTCCAAAGCCGGCCTGGTTCAGATGACCCACTCACTTGCCCTGGAGTGGTCACGCTATGCAATTCGGGTCAATGCCATTGCCCCTGGTTTTATCAATACCGATATGAACCGGGAATTCTTTAAAACAGAAGCCGGTTTGAGCATGCAGAAACGTATCCCGATGCGAAGAGTGGGCGATCCCGATGAGCTGGCCGGTGCGTTGTTGCTGCTCGCCTCGGATGCATCCTCGTACATGACCGGCAGTGTTGTAACTGTTGACGGAGGGCACCTGCAATCAACTCTCTGAGTATCCACTCATGTAACGGGTTAGCCCACTACAATCTGTTACGAACAGCTCGGAAACCCTAAACAAATGGAATCTGCCGTACTGGAATCGAGTTGCTTGATCGGCGGTTATGACAGCTCTTTAAGAGCCGCCTGTAGCGCCCTGAGATCCAGAAAGTAACGGCAGATCTCCACTTCACCACACAGCAATACCGGAACTTTATCTCCGTAAGTCTGGCGCCAGGCCGGCCGCAGATCGACATCTCGATGCTCAATCTCAAATGAGTACGCCGCCTGCAGTTCGCGCAGCTGACCCACCATATCTTCACACAAATGACAATCTGCACGAACGTAGATGACCAGTCTGGCCTTCATCCAAAATGCCTTGGGTGTAAACGCATGTCCCGCAGTCTACGCCGAAATTGTCGGGCTAGTTTGCAAAACAGCCGGCAGCACCGTGAACACGCTTGAGTCATAAGACATCACAACGTATTATTTGACCGCGAAGCCGCTGGCGCCCCGCCTTTACCTACTTCAAACTTTTTTGTGCCATGAACTTAAACAACCTCGATCCCGCGTGGATTGGTAAAACCTTTGACGACTTTCTGTTCCGTCCTCAAAAAGGCATCACCGAAAGTCGCGCCGCGATCTCACTTACATCGCAGCTCACCGGTCAGGTGTCGCTAGAACTGCCCATCGTATCGTCCAATATGGACAGCGTTACCGGTTTGGATATGGCCGAAACCATGGCGCTAGAAGGCGGACTCGGCGTTATCCACCGGGGTCAGAGCATTGAAAAACAATCGGCTCTGGTCAGTCGGGTTAAACGCAGCCACAGTGCAGTGATAGAAAATCCCTTGTGTCTGCCGATTACAGCAAAGGTTGGTGAGGCCAAACTGTTTGCCCGTCGCCATAACATCAACGGGATACTGATCGAAACCGCTGAGGGCAGCAGTGTTCTCGCCGGTGTGCTGACTCGCCGGGACATCCCGTGGCAGCGTGATTTTGATGACAGGCCGGTCGCCGAATTTATGACTACCTTCGACCGACTGACGACAGCTCCGGCAGATGTCAGTACGGAAACCGCCGAACAGATCATGTTTGAGGGCCGCTTTGAACGACTGCCACTGATTGATGGTGAACGCCGAATTCAAGGCCTGATTACCCGAAAAGATGTTCGCTTCTTACGTGAGCGGCCTTATGCCAGTAAAGATAACAAGGCCCGGTTGCTCACTGCCGCAGCGATTGGTTGTGCCGGTGATTATTTGGAACGGGCGGATGAACTGCTCAAATCGGGCGCCGATTCTTTTTTTATCGACATCGCTCACGGCCATTCCACGGTGATGGAAACAGCTATAGACCAACTGAAATCACGATGCCCGGGGGTGCCGCTGGTGTGCGGTAATGTGGCCACTGCTGATGGTGCTCGTTTCATGAGAGATATCGGCGCCGACGCCGTTAAGGTAGGCGTCGGTCCCGGCCGTGGGTGCCGCACCCGTTTAGAAACCGCAGCCGGTGTGCCGCAGCTGCAGGCCATCCGGGAGACCTGGTGTGCCGTAGGGGGTGAGATTCGCATCATGGCCGATGGGGGCGTAAAACATGACAAAGACATTTTTCTTGCACTGGCTTGTGGTGCCGATACGGTGATGCTCGGCAGTGCGCTTTCCGGAACGGACGAGGCACCCGGTCGGGTTATTGAGGACCCGGCGACACACACCAAGAAAAAGATTTATCGTGGAATGACCTCGCCTGAAGCGGTACTGGAATCCTTATACGACAGCGACGATACCGATGCCGTTGATGCGGCGCTTTATACACCTCCTGAGGGACAAGAGATTCAAGTGCCCTACAAGGGCAGTGTGGTCGACATTCTGCAGCGCATTCGCGGCCACCTCAGATCAGCCGTCAGTTATGCCGGCGAAACCTCTCTGTCTGCCGCCCGCGAAAAGACCCTGCCCGATCCACTCAAATTCATGGTGCCGCTGTCCGAGTCATCCCGTAGAGAATCCTACGAGCGCTGATCCAACAATAGTGCTCGTGAACCCCGCCCCCAGCCACAGCGATTGACCGTGACAACTGGCCGCGACGCTGCAGCCTGGCATCTGGTGGGGCTGGTCGCTCCTGTGGTCATACTGTCGGGCAACCTGGCCGGGGGTGCCTGGACCTTGTCAGGGGTTATATTGGTACTGCTGGTCTATCCCTTACTCGATGTTCTCAGCGGTACCGGTCGACCCGCATTGGTGACGCATACAGGTAGGTCTCTGCTCACGGCACTGCCCTACATCCACGTGGTATTGCAGGGAGGTGTGTTTGCGACGCTGATCTGGCGTGTCCATCTGGACGGTTACGCCTGGACAACCTGGATCGCTGCGTTGAGCAGCGGACTCAACACGGGCATCAGTGCCATCGTTGTCGCCCACGAAATGGGGCACAGCCGCCCCCTGACCTTTCGTTG
Organism: Gammaproteobacteria bacterium REDSEA-S15_B12; assembly: GCA_001629395.1. Taxonomy (GTDB): domain Bacteria; phylum Pseudomonadota; class Gammaproteobacteria; order Arenicellales; family UBA868; genus REDSEA-S09-B13. Next base: position 12,267 of record LUSG01000150.1, read on the forward strand.
GTGGCTCGCAAGACTTAATCTCCTGACAGCGATGTACCTGCACTTCACACTGGAACACAATCGTCAACACCATCCGGCCGTCGCCACCTCAGGTGATCCCGCTTCCGCACCCCGTGGTCGAGCATTCTGGTACCAGCTGGTTTGCAGTGTGCCGGCTCAGTTCATCGACGCCTGGCAGCTGTCGGTGCGCAGTGGTCGGACCGGACTGCGCAACACGGTACTCAGGGGCCTGGCACTACAGTCTCTGGTCATCTTAATCCTGTGGACCGCATTGTCGGGCTGGGTAGCACTGGTCGTTATCTTTCATGCGGGCGTTGCTGTTTTTCTGCTGGAATATGTCAACTATATACAGCACTACGGTCTGTCTCGGGACATCACCGAACGCATTGCGGCACGGCATGCCTGGGAGTCGCAAACACGCTGGTCGCGCTGGACCCTGCTCGAACTGACCCGTCACTCAGACCACCACGTGCGCGCCATTGTACCGTTCTGGCAACTCCGCCCCCACCCGGGGGCACCTGAGCTCCCCGCTGGGTACTACGCTTGCTGGTGGCCCTGCCTAGTGCCTCCGATTTGGAAGCGCTGGGTAGGCAAGCGCATACCTCGGAACACCGCCTGAGCATCGCTCGGCGAGAGTAATATTCAGCAGCACCGCGAAACCGAGCGCGGGCATGGTTCCGGAGAATGACCGAGGAGACAACGCTCCTTCGGACAAGGCGTGGACGATCCATGCTGCCATCATCGGCGTCAACTTGGGTAATATGCTGTTCAGAGGTCTGGAGCTGAATCCAGATAATCCTGACAATGTCATCAGCCTGAGCCAGGGGGAACCAGACTTTGAAACCCCTGAACACATCAAGGCAGCAGCCATCCAGGCTATGCAGAATGGTCAGACCCGCTATACCGCGGTTGATGGTATCCCCGAACTCAAACAAGCCATTCGTGAAAAATTCAAACAAGACAATGGCCTGAGTTACGAATCCTCACAAATCTCCGTCAGCACTGGTGGGAAACAGGTGCTCTATAACGCGTTTATGGCAACCTTGAACGCCGGTGACGAAGTCATTATTCCAGCACCGTACTGGGTGTCGTACCCGGACATGGTTGTTCTGGCAGAAGGGCGTCCGGTTTTTGCTCCTTGCCTGGCGGAAAACGACTTCAAGCTCACTGCTGAAGAACTGGAGGCGGCCATCACCCCGGCGACATCCTGGTTGATACTGAACAGCCCCTCCAATCCGACCGGCAGCGTCTATACCCCAAGTGAACTTAAGGCCCTTGCAGAAGTACTCCTCCGCCACCCCCAGATCCTGATCATGAGTGATGACATCTACGAGCATCTGATTTATGGCGAGGCCGAATTTTCGACCCTGGCGCAAGTCGAACCGGAATTAATCTCGCGCACACTCACCTGCAATGGGATGTCCAAAGCCTACTGCATGACTGGCTGGCGTGTTGGATTTGCCGGTGGCCCGGAACCATTGATCCGGGCGATGGCCAAACTGCAGTCTCAGTCCACCTCCAATCCGACCAGCATCTCGCAGTATGCCGCCATCGCTGGACTGAGCGGCGGGCGGGCGTTTCTTAAAGACATGTTGACTGCCTACGAAGAACGCCGCAACACTGTTGTGAGCTTGCTGAACGGGGTTGCGGGTATCACCTGTGCCACACCGGATGGTGCGTTTTATGTTTACCCTTCATGCCAAGGTCTTTTGGGCGCCATGGCCCCTGACGGTGCTCAGCTCGAAAACGACACCGATGTTTGCGCCTATCTGCTCGAAGCCGCCAAAGTTACCGTGGTGCCAGGGGAGGCCTTTGGCTCAGCTGGATACTTCCGGATCTCTTATGCACTGGGGATCGACCAGTTGGTTGAGGCATGTGACCGAATACAGCTCGCCTGCGAGAAGCTCGAACGCACCTGAACCTACTCGTCTATTGGTCGAGCGCACTGAGGCCGATTGCAAGATTAGGATAGACCGGCACCACACCCAGGTTTTCTTTCATGAGTGTATTGTCGATGCGTTTGGATTCTGCGAGGTAGGACAGCATCTCGACACTCAACTGACGCTCGGCAGCGTCCCGGGTAAGCGTCGGCGGCCGGGGCAGGTCGTGCACATCGGCAACTTGGAAGAAAAAATCTGCCATGGTGGTTGGATGTCCGTCACTGACGTTATAGACCGGCTCTGGGTCGACCTTGCGGGCTGCCGCGAGACAGGCAGCAACCAGATCGTGGGCATGAATACGGTTGCTCCAAGGTGAGAACTCCGGTGCCAGTACCGGTGCGCCCGAATACAGCCTAGCTAGCGG
>LUSG01000151.1 GCA_001629395.1 Gammaproteobacteria bacterium REDSEA-S15_B12
CTTTAGGATTACCAATTGTACGGGCGATATCTTGGTAGCTTCTGGTTTCGCCGTATGGTATTTGAACCAGTGCGTCCCATACCTGGCGCTGGAAGGGAGTACCCTGTGGCGCCAGATTCAGTGAGAATTTCCGCAGTTTGCCATCGAAATATTCATCCAGTTGTCTGATGCAATCCGAGAATCCCGTCTCGGTGAGATGCCAGTCGGGCAGGGGCCACTCATCCGTCCGCTGTGTGGGTAGCGTCAATGCATGCAGGTGCCCGCCCTTACCGACGATCAGGATCGATCCCAGTGGCGAATTATAATAGCGATAGTCCATAGCAGTAGATTGTATACGCTACTATGGGGGTGGATGTTTCGAGATATTTCGGGTTCCGCTGTAATATGGGTTATTGATAATGAATTTTGAAACAAAGAAGTTGCAGCCTCGGACAGAGCCACTCATCATGAGCAGTCAAGATATCCTAAATCAGCCCGCTTTGTTTCTTACGCAGAATCAAAGAGAGTTATATTTTGAGCAGGGCTATCTGATGTTTCCCGCATTGATTTCAAAAAGTGAACTCGAAGTGTTCCGTCTACTTGTAAGTAAGATCGTTGACAGTACCCGCACAGTCACGAGGTCCTCAAACAAAATTGATCTTGAGAAAGGTCATACCGCGGAAAACCCAAGGCTTCGCCGGGTTACCTATGTTGACGACAAGGACCCTGACTTCTGGCATCTTTGTGCTGATTCAGTGATTCCCGATATAGCGGCGGACTTATTGGGACCCGATGTCCGTTTTCGCGACATGATGCTGAATTTCAAATGGGCCGATGGCGGTGCCGAAGTGAAATGGCATCAGGATATCTGCTTCTACCCCCACACCCACCTGGGCACCATGCAATTCCTGGTTTTTTTGCAGGATGTATCTTCAAATCAAGGACCCCTGCAGGTTATTCCAGCCAGCCATAAAGGGCCGATCTTCGAGCACTATAACGAATCCAATGAGTGGACGGGCACAATCTGTCAGGCCGATCTCTCTGCTGCGGGTGTCGATAACGCGATCGATCTCACGGGGCCAGCGGGTACCGTGTCAGTGCATCACAGTTGCACTATTCACGGTTCTGATCGAAACAACAGTAACTGCGGCCGTCCGGTATTCGTAATTACCTACACCGCGGCAGACGCCATGCCTTACACGGCTCCGCCCTATCCAAGCTCACACTACCGCACGCTGGTTCGAGGCAGTGAGCCTCGCTATGCGCGTCATGAAGAGTTGCGCATCCCCTTGCCACCCGACTGGTCAGGTGGTTATACATCGATTTTTGAGCATCAGGAAGACAATAGCTGAAAAGGCAAATCAACAGGATGAATAACATGAGAGACAACCCAATAAAAGCGACAGTCGATTTCAATCTTGACGGAACCCAGCACGGGTTTCTCCTGCCGAGCGCATCAATGGTCGAGTGATTATTGTGCCGGCGATGAATTATCCAGCCTTTAAGGCAGGTAAGCGTACGTCATCGATTGACGGGGGCAACATGAACCGGATGTTTCCCGGAGACCCTAACGGTACCATCACTGAGATTATTGCCGACTATTTTTCTCGTACCCTGTTGCCATTGGCGGATTATGTTGTCGATATTCATTCGGGTGGAAAAACACTCGAATTTGTGCCGTTTGCATGTGCCCATGTGCTGGACGACAAAGAACAGCAGGCGCGGTGTGTCGCAGCCATGGCGGCATTTAATGCGCCCTATTCAATGATGTTGTTAGAACTTGATGCCGCCCACATGTACGACACGGCCGCTGAAAATCAGGGCAAGGTATTTGTAGGCACAGAAATAGGAGGCGGTGGTTCAGCCGATGCGACCAGCACCGGAATTGCAAAACGGGGCATTTCAAACGTGCTCATGCACGCCGGAATTCTGCCTGGAGAGCCCGAACGACACCCTTCAATTAACGTGGATTCTCACGATGAGGATTGTTTTGTTACCTGCGAGCATTCGGGACTGTTGGAAATGCGTAATGACCTCGGGGACGAGGTTCAAAAGGGTGATCTGATCGCTGTCATACATGACATGGAGCGCACGGGTACAGCGCCGGTTGAGTATCACGCGAAGGTCGACGGTATTCTGGTTGGACGGCACTACCCGTGTCTGACAAAGCCAGGTGACAATCTCGCTGTTGTCGCCTTGAAGGCTGATTAACAATGAAGTTCGTAGCAAACCAGTAAATCTCCAAGATAAATTATGTCCGAGGACAATCCCGTTTATACGCCGCCATTTAGCAGGGCGGAATACAGCCGTCGGCTGGTAGAAACCAAGAAAAGAATGGCAGATGCGGGGTTCGATCTGATTATCTGTCAGGACCCGGCGAATATGAGCTGGCTGACCGGTTTTGATGGCTGGTCGTTCTACACCCCCCAGGTAGTACTGGTTCATCTGGATGAAGAGCCGATCTGGTTCGGTCGGGCCCAGGATGCGAAGGCGGCGCATATCACAACTGATATTCCCCCGAACAACATCGTTGGCTATTCGGAGAAGCTGATTCATCATGCAACCGGGCATCCCTATGATGAACTGGCAGATCTTATAAAACATCGGGGATGGTCATCGGCCCGAATCGGTGTTGAACTGGATGCGCATTACTACACCGCAAGAGCGCATGCGCATCTCGTTAAAGGTGTTCCCGATGCCAAGGTGTCTGATTCAGAGCAGCTGGTGAATTGGGCGCGGTTAGTCAAGTCAGACGCGGAACTGGTGTATATGCGTGAAGCCGGTGCCATCTGTACCGCGGCTATGAATCGCGCGATTGAAAAGGTTGCACCGGGTGTCGCGCAGTATGAAGTGATCGCCGAGGTATATCGTGCTCAGGTACTGGGCGTTGAAGGGGCCTACGGTGACTACACCGGTTTATGCCCATTGATTCAAGTTGGCGAAGGGACCAGTACCCCACACCTGACTTGGTCGGATCAGCCCATCCCTCGGGAGACTCTGGTGATGCTGGAGATGGCAGGTGCCCGACATCATTACCATGCCCCTTTGACCCGGACACTCTACCTGGGGTCCCCGCCTTCAGAGGTGACTGCTTTGACCCGTACAATTATCGAAGGTGTCGATGCTGCGCTTGACATGGCTCTGGCAGAAAGTACTTAACCAGGCCGGCTACCATAAGGACAGCCGTGTTGGATATTCTGTTGGTTTGAATTACCCCCCGGATTGGGGCGAGCGGACCGCAAGCCTACGTCCGGGTGACCAAACAGTGCTTCAGAGTGGCATGTGTTTTCATTTTCAGTCGGGGGTTTGGCTAGAAACTTTAGGCGCGGCGGTATCAGAGTCCTTTGTCGTTACCAAGAGGGGTGGCGAACGTCTATGTAACGTACGCCCCGAGCTCATCGTTATCGATTAGCGTTTTTTGAACGACGTAAGATATCCCAAGCAAGAAATTTCCGCGTAGTCGTTAACCCTGTCTCACAGTGATAATCAAAAAAATTGAGGTGTGGGGCATCCAGATGCCGTTTCGTGACGGGCCCTATGCGATGTCACATGTGACTCAGGAGGTGGTGTATGGTCGGATCCTTCAGGTGCATACGGCCGATGGTCAGACGGGATTGGGAGAAGTTGTCTTTTCACCAATGCTATCCGTAGATGAACGAGCGCAACTGATCGCGGACGAATCGCTCTACCTGTCTTCGTTAGTTGGAAAAGATATTGATGGTCTTATGCAACTTGCAGAAGAACTGTGTGGTCGTGGACGGTCATGGTCCGGCATTGCCTTTGGATTGGAGACAGCCGGCTACGATCTTTTGGGAAAGGCAGGGGGCTTGCCGGTTTCGAATGTGCTTGGCGGTAGGCTTGGAGAAGGCGTAGATGACTATTTTTCTATTTCCGAATCCAGTATAGAGAAAATCCGGAAACGCCTCGCGATTGCAGGATCAGAGCGTAAGGTAATTCAGCTCAAACTCGGTATCGGGTCTCCTGAGGAGGATATTCAGCAAGTTAGCGCAGTCCTAAGTGAAATGACGGAGAGTCAGATGCTGTTGGCGGATGCCAACGGTGGTTGGTCGGTCGGTAAAGCCTGCGAGGTTATTTCTTGTTTTAATGATCCACGTGTTGTTTGGGAAGAAGCGTGCCCGGGATACGGTGAAAATGTCGAGGTAGCACGCCGTACTGGTCAACCGGTGATGGCCGATCAGTGTGTTAAAGAGGCCGGTCTGGCAAAACAAGCGGTGGATGACCAGTTGATGTCCTCACTTTGTATCAAGCCTGCATTTCTTGGTGGGCTGACGGTAGCACGTGATGTGCGGGACTATTGTGTCAGCGGTGGTATGAAAATGCGTATTGATGGCCCATGGTGCGGTGATATTGCGACAGCAGCAATCTTGCATCTTGCCGTAGGTGCGCCGCCAGGTCTGTTGATTGCCGGTTGTGATCTGCGTGAACCGTTGATGCGGAAACTGGAGCTCAAGGGTGTGATTAGATTTGACGGTTGCCGTATCGGTCCGCCATCTGGCCCAGGGCTGGGAATTACTCTGACAGACAATGTAATGGGTGATCCCGACGCCATATATTCGATAAGATAAGTAACGGGTAGTTACGATGGCGATGGGAGTGCGTCAATGAAGACATACCAATACTATGCTGGGGGTAACTGGCATGATCCCGCTACGGGACAATGGATCGACAGTGAAAATCCTGCGCTTGGTGAGGTCTGGGCGAGAGTGCCGGACTGCAACGCAGACGATATCAACCGTGCCGTACAGGCAGCGCGAGGCTGCTATGACCAGGGCCCGTGGGGGCGCATGCAACCGGCTGAGCGTGGCCGTGTGATAACTCGAATCGGGGATGTGATCACAAAAAATGCCGAGCGCCTGGGCGAAGTGGAAACCCGGGATAACGGCAAGTTGCCAAAAAATATTACACCGTCTCTGAAATCCTGGCAGACCGACAGTTTTTATTATTATGCCGGTATGTGCGACAAATTCGAAGGCTCGCTGCTGCCGACAGAAGTCCCGGACATGCTGAATTACCTCCGCTGGGAACCATTTGGCGTTTGTGCATTAATCACCGCGTGGAATTCGCCTCTTGGGGTATTGATCTGTAAGTTAGCGCCGGCACTGGCCGCCGGTAATGCGGTGGTGATCAAGCCCTCGGAACATGCGTCAGTATCGACCCTTGAGCTGATGTCGGTTCTGCAGGAAGCGGATCTCCCGGAGGGGCTGCTCAATGTGGTCACTGGCTATGGAAAGAGCACTGGCGAACCGCTCGTTGATCATCCCGATGTGCGAATGGTCAGTTTTACCGGGGGCATACCGGGCGGCCGGGCTGCAGCAGAAGTCGCTGCCCGGCAAGTTAAACCCGTCGTGATGGAGCTTGGCGGTAAGTCGCCCCAGATAATTTTGAGCGATGCCGATATGGATCTTGCGGTAAACGGCGTGATAAGCGGGATATTCCCAGCGACAGGGCAAAGTTGTATTTCGGGATCAAGAATTCTGGTACATCAAAGCCAGATCCAAAATATTACAGAACGCCTGGTTGATGTGGCTTCACGGGCGAGGGTAGGTGATCCTCTGGACCCGGCCACGCAAGTGGGCCCGATCGCTAACCGTCCGCATTACGACAAGGTTCATCGGGATATTGAAAACGCCCTTGCGGCGGGTGCCGAATTGCTGCTCGATGGTCGAGGCAAAGGCCCGGACCAGGGCTATTACATCGGCCCCACAATTTTCAGTGGTGTGACTAACGACACGCGCCTGGCGCAGGAGGAAGTGTTTGGTCCTGTGGTCGTCGTGATCCCGTATGCGGATGAAGACGAAGCGGTGCGAATGGCTAACGATACCGTCTATGGCCTGGCGGCAGGAATCTGGACCCAGGATGTGAATAAGGCGATCCGCATGGCTGAGCGAATCCAGGCGGGAACGGTATATATCAACAACTATTTCAATGCTGCTACCCAATCGCCGGTCGGCGGTTTTAAGCAATCGGGTTACGGGCGCGAAGCTGGCTTTGAAGGAATGCGCTGTTTTATGCATACCAAGTCGGTGTGGCTCGCGACGAACCCGAATCAACCCGATCCATTTCCGGCCTAAGCACGCCAGAAGGGCGGCCAAAGTAAGGGAAATTGGCTTTGCCCACTGTACGCCCGGAGAACGGTTATATACCTATGGGAAAGGTTGACCTTCAAAGGTTTACAAGAGCAGGGGCTCGCTCGCCGAGAGATGCATCCGGTACGGGGGCGATTGCGACCATCTGAATCTTGGCGTCAGCCAGAAGAATTTCCTCGATCTCGGCAGGGTTGTATTTGACACTACCCGGATTGATCACGTCCTTGATATCGTGTCGGATTTATCCACTGGGACGCTTGACTCCGGATATTTGCCCTACTGGATTTCGCGTTATTCTACCGATCGTTTTGTTGTACCGGTGTCTGGCGAACCCACCAAATCGATCGATTGTTCGATGGCATCGACCGGTCGCCGCCGAGAGTAAATCCGCTGGATTCGGCCAGCGACTCGACAGCTGCATAATCCCTGATCCCGCTCACGGGATTGTGTTCTTTTAACCAGCGATCGAACGCGACGTTGCTGGGTTCAAGTGTGCGGTCGGGATAGCAGTATGGCCCGTAAAAGTACAATACACCCTTAGATTCGAGAATGTTGGCGGCGATGCTGAACAAACGTTCAACACCTGTCCAAGCCACGATGTGGACGACGTTGATGCACACGATAGCGTCGACTCTACTTAAGTCCTCGTTGTTGCCCAACAGGTCGATCACTATAGGAGAATTCAGATTAGGCACACAGGATTCCTTGCGCCAGGCTTCGATACTGGGCAGGGCGTCAGCAAGATCGCTCGGTTGCCAGGTCAGGTTAGGTAGAAAATGACTAAAGTATGCTGCGTGCTGGCCTGTCCCACTGCCGATTTCGAGGACCTTACCCCTGTTCGGCAGGACTTCTTTGAGTACCGCCAGGATCGGCGCCTGATTACGGTCGCAGGCCTGTGCAAAGCGTTTCATATGACTGGTATCCGGGTCATGTTGCTGTCTGATCAGTAGAGGTGTTTTTCAGTGGACGTTGAAGCTGGGGTGGGCCGTACCGAATGATAGCCTGTTGATAGTCAGCTCATTCTGCCGTTTGATCATGAGTTAACCATTTGGAGAACTCGGTTTTCCCTTGCGGAGACAGCGCGTAGACGCCTTTGCCTAGGCGATCGAACCAGCCGTAGACATTGTTATATAGAATTGCTCTGGTTTTTGGCTCGGTCAACGATTGCGCGATAACAGCGGCTTTAGTCTCACCGTGTTCTTGTAGGTATTCGGCAATAGCGAGCGCCTTCTGGCGATAGGCTGTCATAATGCCGCGTCGCATAGTACTGCCACCAGCGTTGGGATCACCAACTCGATGCATGAATTCACCCAGTAGTCGATGTCTTCTTTGTTTTGTCTGACGCGGTTTGTATTCACCAGGATCACACAAAACATCAACACTACCCAACGCTGCAGCAGGGTCTATGACCATCAGACCCAGACCAAGCATACGCAAGAGCTTGACGACCTGTTTACGTTGTTTCTTCAGTACCCCTATGCCCTTTGGCACGCCGATATAGACAGCATCTGAAATTTGCAGTCGGTCGACAGCCTGTAATACAACGGTCATGTTGATTGATAATTTCAGTTCAACAACCACAACAGGCTCGTCTCCCCGAACTGCGATCACATCGCAATGTTGCACTTCGCCTTTTACCTCGTAACCCTGCTGGGTGAGGAAGTGTTTTAGAGGGCGGTATAGGTCAACTTCTTGCATGTCAATGACATTCTAATGACGCGGTGGGCATTTTGGGCGCAGTCGCCAATGATCAGATCGCAATCTTAATCGTACGAACGATAGATATCTCTAATTAAACAGAACGGTTCAACAATTAGCATGACAAGAGGCCCAAACCACTTTAAATTGCTGAGTACCAGGTAATATAGAACCTGTCCTGCACTATTCAAAAAAAGCCCCGCTAGAAACGGGGCTTTTTGAGTTGAATTAACCGAGTAGAATTACGGTAGGTTCCATTCCCCCGTCCATGTGGACTTCGTGTGGTTACCATCTTTGGTGATAGGCCCGCCCGGCTGGCATTGTCCACCGCCGGTCACACCGGCATATTTACCCGTTCCACCATGCATGGTCCAAGTGCAGTCACTAAAATCAGGTTTCGTTGCACCAATTGTTCCTACAAAAAGATCCCCGTCAATGTCCGTGGCTGTACAAACTGATCTATAAACTACGGGCGCTCCTTCTGCTGACAACAACATAGTCACATTGCAATCAGCTGATTTCTCAGAAGGAAACCCTGCTTCGGTTGTCGTCTCAATCCAAAAGCCGTGAGTCGTCTGGTGTATCAATGTGGAGCCATCCGCTAGCGGGGTCGCTGTTGAGGAAATGGTGGAGTTAAGACCATTCCCAGCAGATGGAACTGCTGTTCCGGCCGCTGCAAAGTTGCTCATCGCAAATACGGTGGCCAGGGCGAAGATTAGTGCTTTTAAAATTGTCATTACGACTCCTAGTTGTTTTGGTAGGTTACTCAACATTAAGTGAGAGCAACGAGACTGTCAATCTTCAAGCTAACAAACCTCGCCCTATAAGCGTACTATTGAACACATACGAAACTTAGAATGACGACAATCCGGAGAAAATTATGTCTCGCGTTATAACTATCGACTATCTTGAAGAACTTTGTCAGGGATTTAACCAACAAGATGTTGAGGGGATTCTTTCCAGTTTTGCCACAGACTGTGAATGGTTGATGGCACGTGGCCCCAATGCACCCGAAGGTCGGCGTTGTATTGGCAAAGAAGAGATTGGTGCTGTGCTGCGAGCGCGCTATGTCGAGATTCCAGATATGAGATGGGAAGAGATGCGCCACTGGGTATGTGACGAAAACAAGGCTCTTTCGGAATGGGTTGTCCGGGGCACACCAAGAGATGGAGCGGCATTTGAGTATCTTGGTTGTGATCTATGGGAGTTCAAGGATGGCTTGGTGACTAAAAAGGATACCTACTGGAAATTCATTTCATAAGGCGCGAGTATTGAATATAGTATCTGTACGCAGTAGAGGGGATTGTTAATACGATGACGTTTTACTAAGCCTATAATGGCGGGACTTTCTTAGACTGTCTGAGGAGTGAAACAACTATGAGTCGAGTACAACTCGCGATCAACGTTGAAAATCTTGATGAGGCTATCGATTTTTACTCACGATTATTTNNGGTTATGCGAACTTTGCGATTGATGAGCCGCCGCTGAAGTTGGTCTTGTTTGAGAATCAAGGCAAAGGCGGCAGTATCAATCACCTGGGTGTAGAGGTGCAGACCACAGAAGAGGTGCTTACAGCCGAGGACCGGCTTGCTCGAGCCGATATGGTGACCACCGGTGTCGATGAAACACAGTGTTGTTATGCTGAGAAAACCGAGGTGTGGGTCGATGGGCCGGATGGTGTCCGCTGGGAATGGTATGTAAAGCATGCTGATTCCGAACAGTTCGAAAATGTGGTGATTGATCCAAACCAGTCAAAGCGCAAGTGTTGTGATTAACGAATCCAAATATCAACAGACGGAAACTCTAATAAAGTGAACATTCGATATGCCGAAGACTACAAAGCGGGGGAGGTATTTGACCTGGGGACGTACGATGTTACGCACGACGAGATCGTAGAGTTTTCAAGAAAGTACGACCCGTTCCCGTTCCACATCGACGACCAGGCGGCACAAAAAACCGTATTTGGAGGTATCATTTCCAGCGGTTGGCTGACCGCTTTGGTCTGGCTTCGACTGATGCATAAGGCGTTCCTATGTTATGAGACAACCTTGGGCTCGCCCGGTCATGAAGAGATGATCTGGCCAACACCCGTGCGCTCTGGTGATCAATTGAGCGGGCAGGTGGAAATCAAGGAAAGCCGGGTGTCCAAGAGCAAACCGGATTTGGGTTTTGTTCGCTACATCTCCAAATTGAGTAATCAGGAGGGTGAAGAGGTCTTCGTGACGACAAGTACTATGATGGTGAAACCGCGCCCTGCACAGCGAAGCTGATCCTGAGCAGCCAGAAGCATCGTCAACGCAGATAAGTAAAGGCCCCGCGCTAGCGGGGCCTTTATTTCATTAACACTCAGTTCAGCGGATTAGCAGTAACATTTAGTCAGATTTCTTGCTGTACACAAGGAACAGGATGCCAATTATGGCAGTCACTACTATATTGCCGTAAGCAGTGGCCCCGGATGCTTGTCCTGACACAATGTGGTACCCAATTATCAAAAACCACAATCCATGAAAAATAGCGAATAGTTGCCCAAATGATGCTATCCCTTGGCCTGCAAGGTCTGGTGTTCTCCAATACAGTAACGCGAGAATTAAGAAGGTCACACCCATAAACTGGCCTACAGTTAACAGAGAAGGAGACATCGTAAGGTTGGCCATTTCAAAAAATGTTCCCGTTGAAAAAAGTAGTCCCAATGCATTTATTAGAAAAACGATAGCGCCAATGCGAAATACAGTTCTTCGGCTTAGCGTATGTTTATGCGTGGCAAAGGAACTAGATCCAGGAAAAATGCTAGGGACGCTTGTGATTGAATATTGATAACCCCGTTTAGGGTAACTAGCCAGGGACATCAGCCCGTTCCAGTAATTCCGAGGCCGCGAGCCAATGATCCTCCAACTCTTGATGAAGTTGTGCGTTTCGCGCCTGATCGAACAGCAATTCACGTAGCTGACTTCGATTGGCTTCATTGTAGATCTCTGGATTAGCGAGTTGTTCTTCAAGTTGCTGCTGTACTTCGGTTGCCTTCGCGAGCTGTTTTTCGATCCGATCAAGACTGGCACGTAGCGGTTTGACCTTTGCTCTTTGTTTTGCTCTTTCTTGTCGGGCAGACTTTGACGATCGAGTGAATTGTTCGGTTGTTATAGTGATATCTTTTTCGTTTTCACTTTTTTCATTCAGTTGATGCTCAACGTGTTTACCCGTTCCTTTTTGCCGCTGGCGGAGCCAGTTCACATAATCATCAAGATCGCCATCAAAGGGGCGAAGAGAGCCATCGTCTATCAGCCAGAGCTCGTTTGTAACTAGCCGTAACAGATGCCTGTCATGGGCAACGACGACCAGACTACCATCGTAGGACTGAAGCGCGAATGAAATGGACTCGCGCATTTGGATGTCTAAATGATTAGTCGGTTCGTCCAGCAGTAGCAGGTTGGGTTTGCGGTAGACAATCAGGGCGAGCACCAGGCGGGCTTTCTCCCCTCCAGAGCGGATTGCAACCGGTTCCGTCGCCATGTCACCCGAGAACCCGAAACGGCCAAGGAACGTACGCAAGGAACGGTCGTTTTCTTGATCTGAGATGTCTGTTAGGTGATCAAGGGGTGACCACTGCGGATTTAGCAGGTCCAGTTGGTGTTGGGCGAAATAGCCAATACGCAATTTGGAGTCGCCGGTGTATGCGCCTCGAAGGGGCGGTAGTTGCGCTGCGAGAGTCTTCATCAAGGTGGTTTTGCCGGCGCCATTTCTTCCCAGCAAGCCGATGCGGTCACCGTCTGAAAGGCGAAAGTTGACGTTTGATAAGACAACCTCGCTATAACCTGCATTGATTCCTTTGAGGTCGACCAGTTGATGTGGAGAGTGGTCCGGTGTTTCGAACTCGAAAACAAACCTGTCCTCCTGATGAAACGGTGAAATAATCTCCAGGCGTTCCAGTGCTTTCAGGCGGCTTTGGGCCTGTCTTGCTTTTGATGCCTTGTAACGAAATCGATCGATATAGGATTGCATGTGTCGAACTTGTTTTTGCTGACGCAGGTGTTGTTTATTTTGAATTGCAATCCATGCGGCCCGCCGTTCTTCCGCCAGGCTGTAGTTTCCTTCGTAGACTTGGATCGTACCGCCCTCGATGTGAGCAATGCGGGTGACTGAGCGATCAAGAAATTCTCGATCATGGGAGATCACGAGCACAATGCCGACATAACCAGTCAGCCATCGTTCCAGCCAGACCATGGCGTCGAGATCCAGGTGATTGGTAGGCTCATCAAGCAATAGCAGATCAGCCCGTGTCATGAGTGCGCGGGCGAGATTAAGGCGCATGCGCCAGCCACCAGAAAACGTATTCACACTCTGACTTTGTTCTTTCGCAGAAAAACCCAATCCATGCAGCAGTTGGCCGGCGCGAACTGAGACTCGAAACCCGTCTATGTCGTCCATCTGGCTATGTAGTGTTGCTATGAGAGTGCCATTGTCGTCTTGTTCGGCCTGTGCAATTTTGAGTTCGAGAGATCGGAAAGGTTGATCGCCATCAATAACGTAGTCGATGGCCGTGCGATCTGAGTCGGGAGTTTCCTGCAGTACCTCGGTAATCAGGGTGTCTCGAGGTAATGTTACGTTGCCCTGGTCCGGCTCCAGTCGTCCGGCAATAACGGCGAATAGACTGGACTTGCCGGAACCGTTAGCGCCGGTCAGGCCCATTCGCTGGCCTGGAAACACATCAAGTTCAACGTTTTCTAACAATAGGCGGCTACCACGTCGCAAGGAAAGGTCAGTAATTTTCAGCATGGGAAAGACAACCAATTCAGATGTGGCAGCCCGCGGTGGTTACGCGAATTGCCAGATGACCGCGGACGGGGAGTGGATTATGCCGGAAAGTTGAGTGGCCGGCACGAGGTGTCCAGAAAAGACAAGCCGATAAGTGTCAAAATAACTCGGGTAACACACATGAACCCAGCAGAAATCACTAAACTACCTGCTCCCCGGTAAAAGGGTGATGCCCACCGTATCATGCTGGTAAGTGACCGTAGTGGTAGAAATAGCTTTTTAACCAGTGATCCCAAATCCTAACTCTAAAGTAGAGCGATTTATGAGTCGAAAGCAAATCCAACAGACATTGATAGGCGTAGTGATACTAGGTGTACTTTATTACATGTTTTCTCCACAACAGAACTGCATTAGAGACAAGTCTGCTGGAATAAGTATCGTCGAAGGAAAGGCAGCTGCTGAAGCAGTGCAAGCTGAAAAGCTAAGGATTATTGAGGAATGTGGTGAGTCAAATGCTTGGTAGGAACCCAAGGTCTGAGACGAATCTTGGTCAGAATCAATAATCGAATCAACAACAGATGAAACGATGTGAGCTATCCTGATTGGAGCGATGAAGTTACAAAGAGTCGGCTAGATGATTGCCTGGTATCTGTGAATGAGATCGAATAAATTGCTGACAACGCTATATCTATGGGATCAGACAAGACAAAGAAACAAACAGCCGGAGTCTTGGGATAGAGGCTGCGGTGACAAGAATAGCCCGATACATTGGCGGGGAGACTGGAGAAACTGAAAAGGTCTTCCTAGGAGAAATTTGGATAGTTCTAGTTCGGGTTAACTGTAAAAGAGGCGAGCGATGAAACTGAGCTACAACCTAATGCCGCCATCATTTCAGAACATACAGCCAATCGCGCTCGCGAGTGAACGTGCGGGTTTGCACTCTATCGCTGTTGCGGACTCCCCGTTGATATCGCGTGAGTTGTTTGTGTCATGTGCGGAGTGTCTACGCGAGACGAAATCTTTGAATGTGATGACTGCGGTGACAAATCCGCTGACACGGCATCCGTCCGTTGCTGCATCGGCAATAGCAACCCTGTGTGAAATGGCGCCCGGGCGCATCCTGATCGGCATCGCAACGGGCGATAGTGCGGCTTGGGGTGCGGGCCTTCGCCCGGCCAAGGTCAGCGTATTGAGTGATTACATCGTTGCGCTTAAGCAGTTGCTTCGTGGAGAGGTCGCGACGTGGCAAGGACACGAATTCAGCTTGCAGTGGGATGGCTATGACCCGTCATCGGCACCGCCAATTTACGTGGCCTGTTCTGGTCCGCGTGTGTTGCGAATGGCAGTAGAAGTTGCCGATGGCATCATTCCTGCAATGGGTTATGCACCCCAGAACATCGCACATGTTAAGCAACTGGTCGCGGATGCCTGTGTTGAGTTTGAACGCGATATTCATGAGTTCGCGATTTGGTGGTATTCGGAGTTCAGGTTCGGTGAAAGTGCCGAGGAAGTACTGAAGGCTCACTTGGGTGCGGATTCTCAATGGCTGGTCATGGGCAGCACAGAGGGTAAGCTCATACCGCCGGAGTACATTCCGTTACTCAAAGAAATGCATGCTGACGGTCATAACCTTGCAGTCGCCTACAAAGACCTTGAGCGGGGGGAAAAGCTGGTTCAACGAGCTAAATCATTAGGACTCTATGATTGGTTGTACGCACGCGCATCACGATTGTGCGGTACACCTGCAGAGATTGGGGCTCGATTACAGTCGTTTCAGAAACAAGGCCTTGACCACTGGTGTCTATGGCAGGATGGTGGAGAAGGTGACTACAACGATATACCGGTTAAGCTTGGTGAAACACTTAGATTTGTCGACTAGTCTCGGATTTACAGATGAACCCTGTTTCAACACGCGAGCTTCGGGTGTCCGCCCCATTTAATAAAACAACGAATTCGAATATCCAGCCTAGACAGCGGTGGGGTTAAGATAGCGCTATGAAACACATCCACGAGTAGCGTAAGGGGGACATGTTTTGTCTGGAGGAGTGTTGGACTTAGTTGGGAATACCCCAATCATCAAGCTCAGAAATGTCACGCCAGACAGAGGTGCGGAAGTTTGGCTTAAGTATGAAGCTGGAAATCCTACCGGCTCATATAAAGACCGAGTGGCTATGTCTGTCCTTAATAATGCTATCAGTAGACATGACGTATCACCTGGTGACACGGTAGTGGAATACACGGGGGGTAGTACCGGTTCTTCTTTTGCCTTTGTTTCAGCTGCACTCGGGTTAAAGTTTGTTGCCGTCTTTTCTGATGCCTTTTCTCGAAGTAAACAACTAACTATGGAAGCGTTCGGTGCAGAGGTGATTGTTGAGGATAGTTATGGAAAAGGTATCACGCCGGAGTTAATAGAGCGGATGAAAGGTAGAGCAATGAGCCTTTGTGATGACGGAAATGCATATTATGTCGATCAGTTCGGTTCCCCTGATGTAACGGTTGGTTACGAGCCTATGGGCCAAGAAATAGCTGATGCAGTTGGTTGTGATGTCGACATCCTGTGTGCTTCTGTAGGCACAGGCGGTGCACTTATGGGGACTTGGCAGGGACTGGTTAAATCCGGTTCGAAAGCAGGCGTCGTAGCATTTGAACCTGCACAGTCGCCGTTCTTAACAACAGGCAAAGGGGTGCGCACAAAGTAGAGGGAATTGGTGTCGGTTTTGAACCGCCATTTCTAGATCGAGCGGTTTTAAGTGAAATTCGAACAGTCGATCAAGAGATTGGATGTGCAATGTGTAGGCGGCTGGCAAAAGAGGAAGGGATATTTTGCGGTGGCTCGACCGGATTAAATGTAGCTGGCGCAATAGAAATTGCAAAAGAGATGGAGTCAGGTCAGAGAGTGGTTACGTTAGCCTGTGATAGTGGGTTGAAATATCTTGACGGCAATATCTACACCTGACCTGATGAATGCGCAGTGGCGTTATAGGAACAAACCAATGGATTCAACAGTAATAGCAACAGGGAGTTCACATGACAACTAATGTGTTTCGACTTTTACCGGATGGTGAACCCGTTACCGGAATGCAACCGTCCAATTTTACTGATCAGGATGCTTTCACAACCGCTGATAAGCGTGAGGTGAACCACACTTTTTTTCAGACCGAAGACGGCTCGACTCTAAGTGGCGTTTGGGAATGCGCTCCGTGTCGCGAGAAAATCGACGCCTACCCAGCACATGAAATGATGACGGTCCTGGCAGGATCGGTCACTCTAACCAATGCTGATGGCTCGTCCGACACTTTTACAGCGGGTGATACGTTCTTCATCGCCAAGGGAACCCAATGTATTTGGGAAATTACTGAGACCTTGCGCAAGTACTACATGATATCTGAATAATCTAGGAGTATTCATGATGAAAACGCACCTGCCGTCTTTGTGTAACAGGAATAAGATAGTGGTAATAATCAGTCATCTGTCGGAGATAAATAAGAATGGAGGGTGAGGTATGAAGGACATTGAGTTCTGGGTTTCAATTGGTAGCACCTACTCCTATCTTTCCGTCGTCCGTCTGTCTGCACTGGAGCGCGATACAGGCGTCACCTTTTCATGGCATCCATTCAGTGTCCGCAAGCTCATGCAGGAAATGGACAACATCCCATTTCCGCCTACTAAAAAGGCTAAAGCCGACTACATGTGGCGGGACATTGAGAGAAGGGCACAAAAGTACAGTATCCCGGTCAGTGTACCGGCACCTTATCCTTTGAAAGAGTTTGATCGGGCAAACAGGATTGCAGTGCTTGGAATGCAGGAAGGGTGGTGTGCCGATTACGTCTGCGCGACCTACCGCAGGTGGTTTCAGGAAGGTCTAGAAGCCGGCAGTGAACCCAATCTGTCAGATAGCCTTATTGAAATCGGTCAAGACCCGAAAAGGGTGCTCCAGTTAGCCGAAAGTGATCAGGTGACAAAGTCTTATTTAGAGCAGACGGATTCTGCAAGAGAGAAGGGTATCTTCGGTAGTCCGACTTGCATTGTCGATGGCGAACTTTTCTGGGGAGATGACCGGATTGAAGATGCACTTTGGTGGCTAGAGAATCGGTGAGAAAATTTAGCCCAGCTAGGACTTTCCTACGTAACAGGCATTAACATAGCGGTATGAAACATAAACAATCGCTTCGCGTTATTAGTCTTTGCCTGATATTGATTGGAAGCGCACTTGTAGAAGCAAGTCAATCAGTGCCTGCCGACAAAGAAGAGGCAATTGTTGGCGACACGGGTGAGCTCTATACAGGAGTACTACACGACTACAAGGGCGGTACCTACTCAGGCGTACTACTCGACGGTAAACCGCATGGTCAAGGAACTTGGCGCCATCCCAATGGAGAATATGTCGGTGAATGGAAGAATGGAATTATTCATGGTCAGGGTATCTTTACGTCATATGCTGGAAGAAAATACATTGGGCAATGGAAAGACGGTAACCCTTGGCACGGAAACGTATACGACGAAAATGGGGTAGTAGTTGCGTTCTATTTAGAAGGGGTAAGGACAGAGAATCAGTAGGACATCGGTCTTGTGATGAACCACATCTGCACATTTCTCTGTCTATCTGTGCCTACAATTTGCTGGACTGCCGGGAAATTGTACGTAGCGGCATGGTGTGAATAGGTAGACAAAAACTGCCGTGACAAGGTCACGCTATACAAGATGTATGCCCCGCACTCACACACCTTTCTATTTAGTCAGTTATCTGATGATTTCTCTTGTAGTCCACGAAGGTCGTTAACAAAAACACCTTCCAGATAGCCCTGATAACGACTTAACTCATCAACGCAGCGTATTTGTCGAGTAGCGGTAAGACTACGTCGGCGCCCTCGGAAGGCAACGGCAAGATTCCCCGCAGTGCGCCGAGATCGGAATGGGCCTTCAGGTCCTCCGCATTAGCACCGCGTGCATAGAACATAC
>LUSG01000152.1 GCA_001629395.1 Gammaproteobacteria bacterium REDSEA-S15_B12
GCAGTATGTCTGACCGCGCCCTCCGTGAATACCGCTATATCAGAAGTACCGCCACCAATATCCACCAGACAAACACCCAACTCTTTCTCATCGTCATCGAGCACCGCATAACTCGATGCCAGCTGCTCCAATATCAGGTCATCAACCTCTAACCCGCAGCGTCGAATACACTTGTCGATGTTTTGTGCCGCACTCAAGGCACCCGTAATAATGTGAACCTTTGCTTCCAGACGTACCCCGCTCATCCCTATCGGTTCGCGTACACCTTCCTGCCCGTCAATAATGAAATCTTGTGGCAATATGTGTAATACCCGTTGATCATTTGGTATAGCTTGGGCACGGGCGGCTTCGATAACACGTTCGATATCGGCAGCACCAACTTCCTCATCACGAATTGCGACAACTCCCTGAGAATTCAGACTGCTGATGTGGGCACCTGCTATACCAGCGAATACTGAATTGATCCGACAGTCTGCCGTGAGTTCCGCCTCTTCCACCGCACTCTGAATGGAATTGACCGTCGACTCGATATTCGTCACGACGCCCTTGCGCAGACCTTTGGAGATATGCTGTCCCATACCGATTATCTCCAGACCTGAGTCAGGCTGGACCTGACCGACAATCGCTACAACCTTGGATGTGCCGATATCCAAGGCGGCAATGATGTTGTTTTCGCGGTTTTTGATCATCGCTGACAGACTCAGTTACTGAACTGTCCGTAGGCTGCCAGTTGGACCAGACCACTGCCGCCGCCTCGCCACTGGACGGCAAAACCGCTGTCATAACGCATGTCCACACGTTCAATGTCCGGCAACCGGTCTTGCAAAAACGAATCGAACACCGCAGCAAACTGATCGACTTTGCGTACTGGATTACCTCTGCCCATGACGATTTCCAGCTCGGCCGGTAGCTGCAGGGATGCCGATTGCAACACCACCACCCAGTCTCCAGCCGCATTGACAGACAAGTTCTTGACTTCTAAGCCAAGTGGGGAAAGACTCGATACCACATCGAGAAAGGCATCAATCACGGTATGTCGGTCATCTGTTGGGCTGCGCAAAACCGGTTGCAGAACAATATTGGAATCCGGCGGCAGATTGACATAATCCCGACTCTCGAGGGTACTGCCGTCAGTCGCATACCACAGTGCAATCGCACCGGCCTCCGTAATAGAGATTTCCAGTGTATCTGGCCAGTGTCTTCTGACTGCCGCCTGATAAACACCCGGCAAACGAACAAGGGCGTTCTCGATTTCCTCAAGGTCGGCAGTAAAATAGTTGCCAACCAACGCTAACCAAGCAGTCCGCTCGACCGTCTGTGCATCGACTCGAGCCGAACTGCCATGTATATCTATTCTTTCTATCGTGAAACGACCTGGCCGCAATAGTTGATCAACAAGAACAACGCCTGTCATCAAAAGCACAACCGTGATCGTGATCCACAAACTCGGTTTGTGCAGAGTCTTTGTTCGCTGCCCAATCATGGCATCAGTCAATGCACCATCCTGAACGTCCACTGTATGATCAGAGCTCATAGTCGGTCTCCGACGATCCTGACTTCAGTTTCAAGGAAAATCCCGAACTTGGCTTCAACCCGCTTTTGTATGCACGCAATGAGTTGCTCGATGTCCCAGGCACACGCATTTCCGGTATTAACGATGAAATTGGCGTGCTGGTTGGAAACCATTGCACCGCCGACCTTGAGTCCCTTCAGTCCAGCCTGATCAATCAGCCGCGCAGCATGATCCTTGGCAGGGTTGCGAAACACGGAACCCGCACTGGATGTCTGAATCGGCTGTTTTTCAGAGCGTTCCACCAGTAATGATCGAATGCGCTGCCGGCCCTCTTCTTCAGAACCGCGAAGAAGTTTCAGCGTCGCACCCACAAACCAGTGGTCCGGCAATAACTCAACCCAGCGATAGCCCGTTTTGAAAGCGCCGGTGGGATGCTGCTGAATCCTGCCATCGCGGTTGATGAGTTCTACCTGGTCAACGATATCCCAGATTTCACTCCCGAAAGCACCTGCATTCATCGCCAAAGCACCACCGACAGTGCCAGGTATACCGGCAAGAAACTCTGCACCGGAAAAACCCGCCTTTGCGCAAAATCGGGCCACCTTGGCACACGCCACACCAGCCTCAGCAACCACACCGCGATCTTCGAGTTGTGTCAACTGAGTCAACCCTCCATGACAACAGATCACCGCACCGCGGAATCCGGCATCCCGCACAAGCAGATTCGAACCCAGTCCAACCCACAACAAGGGCGTCCCGGAAGGTAGCACTTGGAGAAATTGAGAGAGGTCACCTCTGTCGCAGGGGCGAAAATAATAATCTGCCTGTCCACCAACTTGCCAACTGGTATGCTGTGCCATCAACTCATGGCATCGAACTTCTCCCCGAACAGTTGGAAAATAGCGGTTTGAATTCATAGCTGCTGCTGGCGTCACTCGATGCCACCCTCCGTACCTTGACTCTGTTCTCCAACCAGTTCCCGCGCGACGCGACCAATATTGCCCGCACCCAGGGTCAACACAATATCTCCCGGCTGAACGAGTTCTGGCAGCTTGTCCGGCAGCAAGGAAACATCCTCCAGATAGACCGGGGCGACTCCACCAAGCGCGCGAATCCGCTCGCACAAGACAGCGCCGCTGGCAGAGGCAATCACCGCTTCACCAGCTGGGTAAACACCGGTCACAACCAGATGCGGTTCAGTAGCCAGTAAAGCGGCAAACTCATCAAGCAGGTCGTGTGTACGGGTATAACGATGGGGCTGAAAAACCACGACCCGGCGTCGAACTGGCCAGCACCCGGAAACCGCCTCTAGAGTCGCCGCGATTTCACTTGGGTGGTGTGCGTAATCGTCAACTACAACTGCGGAACCTCCTGCAACAATCAGTTCACCGAGAATCTCAAAGCGTCGATCTATGCCTTGAAAATTCTTGAGTCCCTCGACAATGGACTCATGGCTTGCACCGACCTTATCCGCAACAGCAATAGCGGCAAGCGCATTCAGAACATTGTGTCGCCCAGCCAATGCTAGATCTATCGGCAATTTGGCGCCATCGGGTAGATGGGCATTGAACATCATGTGAGAACCCTGCGGTCTGATATCGCTAGCGTAATAATCCATCCCTGGTTTACTGCCATACGTCACGACTGGCTTTTTCAGCCTGGTTCGCAGGCCGGCAACAACAGGATCATCAGCACACAGAATTGCCAGACCATAAAAGGGCAGACGGGAAAGAAAATCAGCAAAGGTTGAGACGAGCCTGTCGAAGTCTCCACCATAGAAGTCCATGTGATCGCTGTCGATGTTGGTAACCACGGCGAGATAAGGCTGTAAATGCAGAAAAGATGCATCGCTTTCGTCAGCCTCGGCAATAAGCCAGCGACCACTGCCCAGCCGTGCATTGCCGCTGACACTTTTTACCAGTCCACCCACAAGAAATGTCGGATCCAGGCTGGCAGCCGCTAGCACAGCGGCTATCAGGCTGGTCGTTGTGGTTTTGCCGTGTGTGCCAGCCACCGCAATACCCTGCCGGAAACGCATCAACTCGCCCAGCATTTCTGCACGTGGAATAACCGGGACGCCTGCGTCTACCGCTGCTTGAACTTCGATGTTGTCTGTACCAACAGCCGTAGATGTCACAACAACATCTGCTTGCGCAATACTGTCTGCACTGTGCCCAATAGTCACTTTTACACCAGTGGCCCGCAGCCGCTCTGTCACATCCGATTCAACCATGTCAGATCCTGTAACCCGATAGCCCTGGTTGAGCATGACTGACGCTATTCCGCTCATACCGGCACCGCCAATTCCGACAAAATGTATCTGCTGAACGAACTCACGCACTGACTACCTCCAGACACTGTCCAGTCACACGCCCAATCGCATCGGGGCGGCCGAGTGCGCGCGCTTTCTGCGCGATCGAAAGAAGCCGTGCTCGGTCGTCCTGAAACTTCTTCACCGTTCGCGCCAACAGATTGGCAGAAAGATCGCTTTCTTCAAGTGCAATGGCAGCACCTCGTGACACCAGATACTGGGCATTAACATGTTGATGATTTCCCGCAGCGTAAGGATAAGGAACCAGTACGGCCGCCAGTCCTGCCGCACAGATTTCGGCCACCGTCATCGCTCCAGCCCGGCAAACAACAAGATCGGCCTGGTAGTACGCTGTAGCCATGTCGTCTATGAATTCCCGTACATCCGCCTCGATGTCAAGCTCCCGGTACCGCGCAAACAGTTCCTGGGCTCGGTCTCGCCCACACTGGTGTAACACTTTGGGTCGCTGATCCGGCGTCAACTCAGCCATCGCTTCCGGCACGACCTGATTGAGTATCAGTGCGCCCTGGCTGCCTCCCACCACCAATATGTGCAGAACGCGATCCTGCCGATTGTCGTATCGCTCTTCTGGAATCGGTAAGGAAAGAATAGGCTCTCGTACGGGATTACCCGTCCATTCGGCCCGCCGACCAAGGCCCGGCGTATTGGGAAAGCCGCACATCACGCGTCTTGCAATTGGCGCCAGCAGACGATTCGTAATACCAGCACGGGTATTTGCTTCATGAATCAGTAGTGGCAGGCGCATCAACCAGGCCACCAGTCCGCCCGGACCAGCTACAAATCCACCCATTCCCAGGACAGCAACCGGTTTTCGTCGGCTGATTGCGGCGTAAACCTGCAGCATTGCCCTGATCAACATCACCGGTGATCCGATTTTTCGGAGCCAGCCACTGCGCCGTATACCATGAACATCGATCCATTCCATGTCGATGCCTTCACCCGGTACCACCGAAGATTCCAGTCCCGAGCGGGTGCCCAGCCACACAACACCAATCCCATGGTTCATCAGTGATTTAGCAACACTGAGCGCCGGATAGACATGTCCGCCAGTTCCACCTGCCATGATCAGGATTGTTTTCATCGTTTCGTACCAACCGCCCGTTGGCTACTTCGATCGACAGCGAGCAGAAGCCCAATTGCAAAACAGCAACTGATCATGCTGCTGCCACCATAACTCATCAACGGCAACGTCAATCCTTTGGTGGGTATGACACCCAGGTTCACAGCCAGATTCACCAGTACCTGAAGCGTGAGCAACAGCCCAATCCCTTGTGCAACTCGAGCCTGAAACATCTGCCCTAGACGACCTGCCCGATCTGCAATTCGGAAAGCTCGCCAGCACAAACTTACGTAGAGAACGATAAGCACTGCGATTCCAACGAGGCCTAACTCTTCCCCAATTACCGCAACCAGAAAATCATTGCTGGCTGCAGGCAGATAAAACAGCTTCTGTACACTTGCACCCAGACCAACACCAAACCACTCACCACTCCCCAGTGCAATCAGTGCCTGAACCAACTGGTATCCGCACCCGTAAGGTTCAGCAAATGGGTCGAGAAAGCACCGGACTCTTTGCAGCCTGTTGGGGTTAAAGAAGATTAGGACGCCCATCGCTACAAGACCGGCAAAAAATGCACCACAAAAATAGATCAGACGAATGCCGGAAAGGAACAGCATGCCCAGCACAGTAACGAGGATAACTGCAGTGCAGCCATAGTCCGGCTCTAGCAGAAGCAACACTGCGATTCCACTGAAAACAAGCGCGGGTTCAATCATGTTAACCCTGAAAGTGCTCAGCTGAGGCAACTTTCTTGCGCAATGATCTGCCAGGTACAGCACAACCAACACTTTAACGATCTCCGAAGGTTGAAACTGAAGGGGGCCTATTGGAAACCAGCGGGTACTGCCGTTGACTTCTCGACCCAGTCCAGGCACCAGCAGCAACACCAGCATGACTACCCCGACAACCATGAGCAGACGACTGGACCGCTGCCAAATGTGCATATCAGTCTGGGACACCAGATAGGCGATTACGATACCAAGCGTAATACAGCAGGCCCAACACTGCCAAGACCAGGGTCCTATCCATAACGATCTGAGATCGTGGACTTTTCTGATCGACGGTAAGGGTGATACTCACCACAGTTGCTCCTTGACCAGTTGCCGAAATGCCTCCCCGCGCTGCTGGTAGTCTTCAAACATGTCGAAGCTGGCACAGGCGGGTGACAGAACGACAGCATCACCTGGTTGTGCCCAGGATGCAGCCAACGAAACGGCATGCGCCAGATCGTCCGCCATCGTAAGCGGTACGCAGCGACCAATGGCTGCTGCAACCTTGTTGCGGTCTTCCCCAAAAAGGACAACCTGACGTGCATAACGTCTCACCGCATCGGCAAGAATCGAAAGGTCGGCACCTTTAGACTGCCCTCCGGCGATCAACACGACTGGACGGTTCATACCTTCCAGCGCAGCAACGGTGGCAGCAGGGTTTGTACCCT
The DNA here is from genome assembly GCA_001629395.1 of Gammaproteobacteria bacterium REDSEA-S15_B12. Lineage (GTDB taxonomy): Bacteria > Pseudomonadota > Gammaproteobacteria > Arenicellales > UBA868 > REDSEA-S09-B13. The sequence continues at coordinate 6,344 of LUSG01000152.1, forward strand.
TGGAATCATTTACCCAGATAACATCGTCCCGATCATCGATAACTTCGCAGCGGTGAGGCAGGCCCTTGAACCCACGCAATGCTTCCAGCCCCGAAGCTGAAGTCGCGCCGAACAAAGCCTCAGTTGATGCCAACGCTGCAAGTGCATTTGCCACGTTATGTGTTCCAGACAGTTCAAGCTCAGCAACGCTGACCAGATAATCGCTACCGCGTACAAGCCACGGGCCATCTTCATCAGTGACCAGCCCGTAATCTTTCAGACCGGTTGGCCTATCGAGTCCAAAAGTGATGTGCTGGGTATCGCCCTCCAGATTGAGGAGTTCGTGAATCGAATCATGGCGTCGAGTGATGACAACCGCTGCCCCTTGGCTGATTCGAGCTTTCGCCCTAGCGTAGTCTTTTACACTCTGATACCGATCCATATGATCTTCAGCGATGTTGAGTATGACGGCACAGTGTGGATTCAAGGTCGAAGTAGTCTCGAGTTGAAAGCTGGACAACTCCAGTACATAACAGTCTGGCTCTGGCTCAGTCAGCAACTCCAGTGCAGGACGGCCAATATTTCCACCGACCAGAACATTTTTATCGGCAGCCTCAGCCAGGCGGCCGATCAGCGTCGTAACGGTGCTTTTCCCGTTTGACCCTGTTATCGCAATCACCGGTGCCGTACGATCCCGCGCAAAAAGTTCGATGTCGCCAACCACTTCAACACCTGCATTGATGGCTTCGAGCACAACCGGCTCAGTCAGTGCAACCCCGGGACTCATCACCAGCAGATCGGTGTCTTTTGCAACTGCCGTGTCGAACGATCCCGCGTGCAGATCAACATGGGGGTATAGCCGGGACAGCGTATCCAGATAAGGGGGCTCTGCACGAGAATCCATCACCGTCAATGACACACCCAGACTATCCAGATAGCGAACGCAAGAGAGTCCGGTAACACCCAGACCAACGATGACAGCCCGACCTGGATTTTTCTGTGTTGAGACGGTGTTAGCAGCCTGATTCATCACAGTGGCTACCTGATCTTCAACGTTGCCAGTCCGATCAGGACCAGAATCAGACTGATAATCCAGAAACGAACGATAATTTTTGGCTCTTCCCAGCCCTTCAGTTCGTAGTGGTGGTGCAGCGGCGCCATCCGAAATAGTCGACGGCCGGTAAGCCTAAAAGAAATCACCTGCAGAATAACTGACAAGGTCTCGATGACAAAAATGCCCCCCATGATTGCCAGCACGATTTCCTGGCGGACAATAACCGCAACAGTTCCAAGGGCAGCGCCGATAGCCAGTGCGCCTACATCACCCATAAACACCTGTGCCGGATAGGTGTTAAACCAAAGAAACCCAAGACCTGCACCCATCAAAGCTGAGCAGAATACGAGGACCTCACCAGCACCCGATATATGTGGAGTTAGATTCACCGCATTACTGCTGCCGACGATCACAAACCATGCAAGCAGCACGTAAACCAGACCCAGATTGACTGCCACTGTCTTAAACAACGGAACGATGAGCTGTGTCTCAACCGGACTTTGTGCTGTTGCAAAAAGTGTGTAGGCAGCGCAGGCAGCTACGATACTTTGCCAGAAAAACTTCTGTCTCTTGGACAGTCCTCGCCCCTCATCTCCTCTGAGTTTGCCGCGATCATCGATCCAACCGATCAGTCCGAACCCAACACATGTAAACAATGTAATCCAGATAAAACGGTTGCCTAGATCGGACCACATCAGAGTCGCGATGACCGTCGCCACCAGTATTAACGCACCACCCATAGTTGGAGTGCCCGACTTGTACTGATGGGATGTTGGACCATCCTCCCGAATTGTCTCTCCAATTCTTAGATCATTCAGCTTGCGGATAAGTATCGGTCCAATGACAAAGCTCATCACCAAAGCTGTTAGGATGCTGCATATGGCTCGAAATGTGAGGTAACGGAAAACATTCAGCCCGCTGTACTCGGTCGCTAACATTTCGAACAGACTTTTGAGCATCAGGCGTTCTCGCTTGGCCCTGTTTGGATTAATGAATTCACAATATTCTCCATGTGAGAAGAGAGAGAACCCTTCACCAACACGGTGAGTTCGGGAGTGAGCAGTTCGTGAACGGCAGCAATCAGACTCTCTTGTTTTTCAAAATGGCGGGCATGCATACCAAATTCCTCTGCCGCAAAACGTGCAAGACCACCGGTCGTCAATAAGTCATCGATCCCCGCCTCCCTGGCAACTCGACCAGCAGCCTGGTGCAGACCCTCCGCCTGTTCCCCGAGTTCCGCCATATCTCCAAGCACCAGAATCCTTCTTCCTGGACGTGCAGCAAGCACCTGGATTGCCGCTTCGAGAGATGCCGGATTCGCGTTGTACGTGTCGTCTATCAACTGTGCGCCGGCCTGTGCTTGTTTTCGTTCAAGTCGACGTCGAACAGGTCGTACTTTTTCCAGGCCATTACAGATCTGTTCAGTGCTGCAGCCAACAGACCATGCTGCAGCCACCGCCGCCAATGCGTTGCGTGCATTGTGTCGACCGAGCAGGCTCAATTGAAACTCCAACCTGCCATCAGGAAGACTGACTTCTATCAGGAGTTTGTCACCGACTGTAGTGGCGTCCCCCCGGATATCAGCTTCACTCTCCAGGCCAAAAGTGACACTCCTAAAATGACGGGCACGGGCTAACCAATAAGCTGCAAATCGATCATCAGCATTGATTACAACAGCACCACTTCGGTCGAGTCCATTTAAGATCTCTGCCTTTGCCCGGGCAACGCCAGTAACATCACGTAAACCCTCCAGGTGCGCCGAACCCGCGTTAGTGATCACTGCTACCGATGGCCTGGCAATTCGAGAGAGGTAGTCGATCTCACCTGGCTGGTTCATGCCAAGTTCAAGAACCGCATGATGATGCTCTTCGCGTAACCTCAGCAAGGTAATGGGCATCCCGATGTTATTGTTGAAGTTGGCATGGGGGGAGAGCACCGGACCACCTTCACTCAGTATCGACGTAATCATCTCACGGACTGTCGTCTTCCCATTGCTGCCGGTTACAGCCACGACGGGCAGGTTGAACTGGCAACGCCAGTAAGCAGCAAGACGTCCAAGAGATAGCGTAGTGTCCCCGACTACCAGAGTAGGCAGGTCGATTTCCAGCTCTTGGCTGGCCATGGCGGCCACGGCACCCGAACTCTTGGCTTGCGCAACAAACTCGTGGCCATCGAAGTTTTCACCCTTGAGTGCAACAAACAGCTCGCCACCACTCAGTTCACGACTGTCCGTCACGACTCGCTCGAAATCAACATCATTACCGACAAGCCTTCCCTCGACAGCTGATGCAGCTGTTAGCAGATTCATCACTTATTTCCCTCCAGCAGTTGCCTAACGGTGTCCTGATCACTGAAATAATTCACTTCTGAGCCCACGACCTGTTCCAGCTCATGCCCTTTACCTGCAATGAGCACTACATCCTTTTTGTCAGCACATTTCAGTGCGATCTGTATTGCCTTCTTGCGGTCTGGTTGTACTGCACTAGGCTCACCGGTCATGCCCGACAGGATGTCTTCTAGTATCGATACGGGATCCTCTCCTCTCGAGTTGTCGCTGGTGAGCACAACATGGTCAGCACAAGACTCAGCAATAGCTCCCATGAGGGGTCTTTTCCCCGGATCACGCTCCCCACCGCACCCGAATACACACCACACCCGTCCAGCAGCATTAACTCGCGCCGCCTTCAGAGCCTGCTCCAGAGCTGATGGTGTATGCGCATAGTCAACGATGACTTGTGGCCCTTGACGATTGTGATCGACCAACTCCATGCGGCCAGATACCGGCTGCAGACGTGGCATGATCTCTGAAATGCCGCTGGGCGTGAACTCCAGAGCAAGCAGTGTGCTCACGACCGCGAGTGTGTTCATGACATTGAACTCACCCAGAAGTGGGGTGTGAAAAACGATCTCACCGGCTGGAGAACTCAATATCAAGTCGTATCCATCCGGCACCACGTGCATCCCAAGAGGATACACGTCGGCGTTAGTGTTCATTCCATAGGTCCAAACCCTGGCCGATAGACCAGCAACAGCGAATTCAGCACCCCATGGATCATCGGCATTAATAACTGCTGTTCGCAGACCGCCAGTGCGAAACAGGAGCAGTTTTGCCGCTGCGTACGCTTCCATGTTCTGGTGATAATCGAGATGATCTCGACTGAGATTAGTGAACACAGCTGCATCAAACTCGACACCCTTAACCCGACCCTGATCAAGTGCATGCGACGATACTTCGATGCAGACGCTGTCGGCGCCTTTTTGCAACAGATCTGCCAGTTGGGCCTGCACAGTGACCGCATCCGGCGTGGTCAAGCTTTGTGGCTCGAGTGCCCCGACGAGACCGGACCCAACAGTACCGATGAATCCTGTTCGATGGCCCAGGCAGGTAAGCGCTTGCGCCAATAAACCTGCACAGGTGGTTTTCCCATTAGTACCCGTTAGCCCGATGACACAGAGTGCCCGGGATGGAAAACCATAGAATCGGCTCGCAATCTGGCCAATTTTCTGGCGGAGATTGTCTATCGGAAAAGCAGGTACGGCACAGTCCTGTCGATTCCATCCCCCCGATTCGTAAAGAACAGCCGCCGCACCTGCATTGACTGCCTGATCGATGTAACCGCGCCCATCGGTATCGTTACCCGGCAGACCCACAAAGACCTGCCCGGCCTGCACATGGCGAGAGTCCAGGGAAAACCCTGAAATCTCGATGTCATTCTCAATCGGAATATTTGTTACGCCATCAAGCAATGTCCCCAGCGTACAGGACTTCTGTGATGCCGAAGTGATCACGCGTCCGTCGCCAAGCCGCCTCTACGGGCTGCGATTTCGAGTGTCGACTCAGGTGCGTCAGGTGCAACACGATGGAGTCGTAAAGCGTCGGACATGATATTTCCAAAGGCCGGTGCTGCAACTTCACCGCCGAAATGTTTACCGCCTTTGGGATCATCAATCATCACGACCAAAACAAAGCGCGGATCAGACACTGGTGCAAAACCGGCAATCAAAGACCGATAACGATCCTCTTCGTAACCACCACCAGGCTTGATTTTGTGTACCGTACCGGTCTTACCCGCGACCCGATAATGTGGTACCACTGCCCGGGTGGCTGTACCCTCGGAGACAACCCGTTCGAGCATCAACGTAATTTGCCGAGCCACATCGGCAGGAAGCACCCTTATACCGGCTCGAGTTTTGGCCTCCAGGCGTATGGTTACCGGCACCAGTATCCCTTCCGTCGCAAAAACCCCGTAGGCGCGGGCCAACTGCAGCAATGTTGCTGATAGGCCATATCCAAAAGACAGCCAGGCATGATCCACCGGGCGTTCCCTATTCAATAACAGCCCCGACTGCTCACCTGGCAGTTCAATCCCCGTAGTGTGACCGAAACCTACCGCACTCAAAGTGTCGTACAGCTCCTTAGGCGCCATTTCCAGTGCTACCTTTGCCGCACCGATATTGCTTGATTTGATCAACACTTCCGAGAAACTGAGATCCCCATAATCTCGGACGTCCTTTATACGACGACCGCCAACATAGTGCACACCAGGACCGGTCATGATTCTGCTGTCAGGAGTAAATACTCCCTTTGCAAGGGCTAAAGACAGGGTAAATGGCTTTATTGTTGAACCCGGTTCAAACACATCCGTGAC
>LUSG01000153.1 GCA_001629395.1 Gammaproteobacteria bacterium REDSEA-S15_B12
GCCCCATGGCCCGCCAAAGAGGACGGCGGCGATACCGTCTGGCTAGGATCTGCCGATTCGCAGGGTCGGGTAGTCAGTTTCATCCAGAGTCTTTATTGGGAATTTGGTTCCGGCGTTGTACTGCCGCAGACTGGCATCACATGGCAAAACCGCGGGTCCAGTTTTTCATTGGATTCAGCTCACCACAACTGTCTGAAACCCCTCCAGCGCCCGTTTCACACAATTCAACCCGCGCTTGCACATCTACCCGACGGCCGTGTTGTGGCCTATGGGACGATGGGTGGAGATGGACAGCCGCAAACCCAGGCAATGATTTTTTCGCGTTATGCGTGGTATGGGCAGGGTATTCAGCAGGCCATCAACGCGCCACGTTGGCTTCTGGGGAGAACCTGGGGTAGCGAGGTCACAAATGTCCGAATAGAAAACAGATTTCCGGCCGATGTTCTTGATCGACTGTTGTCCGTTGGTCATGAGTTGGAGGTGATTGGCCCTTATGACGATATCATGGGACACGCGGGTGCAATTGTCTTACATCCTGACGGACTGATCGAGGGTGCCAGCGATCCGCGTTCAGATGGTTCGGTTGTGGTGGTGTGAGCCCATCAATTTAGCGATTCGTGATATGTATCGCCCGGCCGTGTGTTGACAGGGCAGCTTCGTGGATTGCTTCTGACAGGGTTGGGTGCGCATGAATAGTTTTCGACAGGTCGGTGGCTGTAATACTCGACTTCATCGCAAGTACGGCTTCGCCTATTAATTCAGAAATATGTGAACCAATCATATGTATACCCAGAATCTGGTCAGTAGCGCTATCCGAGAGAATCTTGACGAAGCCTTCAGTTTTGCCTTGGGCTTTGGCACGCCCGGTCGCCGCAAAAGGGAACAATCCGGTGGAATAGGGTTGCTGGGCTTGTTTAAGGTCGAGTTCAGTTAAGCCCACCCAGGCTATTTCAGGGTCCGTGTAAATAATCCAAGGAATCACATCACGATCAATGTGGCCTTGACCGGTCGCAATTCTCTCAGCCACGCCCACACCTTCTTCAGAGGCCTTGTGGGCCAGCATGGGGCCGTGGACTGAGTCGCCGATTGCCCAGACGTTGTGTTCACTGGTTAGACAGTTTTCATCAACTTCGATAAAACCATGGCTATCGAGGGCCAGGCCAATCGCCGGGTCGAGAAGCCCATCCGTGTGTGGCTGGCGACCTACTGCAACGATCAGTTTGTCGACCGTAAGTTTCTGTTCCCGACCTCCTTGAGAATAGACCACCTCGCAACCATTGTTCATCACGGTGGCACTTGTCACTCGACAATCCAGGTGAATATTAAGATTTTGTTTTTTGAACTGGCGCTGGGCTTCACGTGCGATCTGTGGATCAGCCGCGGGTAACAAAGTCTTTGTTGCTTCGAGTATCGTTACCTTCGCACCCAGGCGGCGCCACACACTGCCGAGCTCCAGTCCGACAACACCGGCACCGATCACACCCAGTGTCTCGGGAACTTTGAGAAGTGACAGAGCAGCAGAAGAATCAATAATATGGTCACCATCAAAGGGTAGGCCAGGTAGGGCCACCGGCACAGCGCCTGTCGCGATGACTACGTGTTTGCTCTTTAAAATGCTGGGCTTGTGAATGCCTGTTACTGGTGTGACTTCGATACCGAGTTCGGGTAGAAGCCTGCCGTAGCCGTGAATGGCAGTCACGCCATTGGCCTTAAAAAGGGTACCTATCCCATCAGTCAGTTCAGCGATGATCCTGTCTTTACGTTGCATCATCTGTGGGATGTCCAACTCTACGGTGTCAACAAAAATACCGTGCTTGGTAAATTCCTGGTGCAATTGTTCAGCATGTAACGAGCTGTCCAGCAGTGCTTTTGATGGGATGCAGCCCACATTTAGGCAGGTCCCGCCAGGTGCAGGCTCGCCCGCATTATTTATCCGTTGATCAACGCAGGCAGTGCGTAAACCGAGCTGAGCACAGCGTATTGCGCAAACATAGCCGGCGGGTCCGGCACCGATGACGACAACATCAAAAGGGGCTTCAGCCATCTTCAATTCTAGTGATCTGGTTTGAGGATGGATTGGTTGCGCTTACAGTACCGGTGCGGTCGAATCCGAACTGTCCGGCATAGGTGAGATGTGTAATCAGGCGGTGCCAGTGTGCCCGAAACCGCCATCGTGTCGATTACTCCTCTCAAAGGAATCAACGACTTCAAAACCAACTTTCACGACCGGCAGGAATGCCATCTGGGCAATTCGATCCCCTGGTTCGATGCGGAAATCCGATGAACCACGATTCCAGCAAGACACTTTGACTTCACCCTGGTAATCGCTGTCGATCAATCCGACCAGGTTGCCCAGAACGATGCCGTGTTTATGGCCCAGGCCGGAACGGGGCAGCAGTACTGCACAGATATTAGGGTCAGCGATGTGAATGGCCAGGCCTGTTGGTATCAGTTCGCAGCCATCGGGTTTAACGGTTAAGGTTTCTTCAAGACAGGCTCTGATATCCATAGCAGCCGAACCGTCTGTTGCGTAGGCAGGCAGGCCAAACGTCTGAGCAAGGCGAGGCTCAAGTACTTTTAGCTGGATCTTTTGCATGGAAACGTTTCGCAATTTCATCGATTAGATGTACTGCCAGTTTGACCTTAGTGTCTTGGCCCAGGTCGAGTTCTGTATTCCGATCAACAAGAACAAGGGCATTCCGATCACTGCCGAATGGCTTGTCTTTGCCTTCTATAAGGTTTGCAACAATCAGGTCGACTTTTTTACGTTCGAGTTTACCGCGGGCGTTGTCGATGGTACTTTCGGTTTCAGCTGCGAAACCGACAATGAATGGCGGTGACGGTCGAGCGGCCATTGAAGCGAGAATATCGGGGTTACGAACGAGTTTGATTGTCATCTCAGCCGCGTCTTTTTTCATTTTTTGGGTAATGTTGTTAATGATTTCATCCTTTAAATAGGATGCGCCAATACGGTAGTCGCCCGAAAAATGG
>LUSG01000154.1 GCA_001629395.1 Gammaproteobacteria bacterium REDSEA-S15_B12
GCCCCCTGACATACAGCTTATTCTGCCTGAGTGTTTTCCTGATGGACCGGGCGCTGGGAGTTGGTCTGTCACTGACAGACTATTTCGTCATCGTACCGGTCGCTGCCGTGGCGCAGGCGATTCCCATCGCACCGGCCGGTTGGGGTATCGGTGAGGCCGCTTACGGCGCGCTGATTGGAAAATTCGGTGCTGCCGCTTTGCCTGGAGTTGCTGACGCTGAACAGATGATGCGAACGAGGGGGGTCGCACTGTCAGTGCTGCACCGTACCCACGTCATGATTTGGTCGTTGGTAGGGGGTGTTCTACTGCTCGTGGACCGTCAACGACATCCATCAGATCGAAACCTCGCTTTTGATTCAGATGATGCCTGTGAACCTGCGAGCAAGTCATGATTCGATCATCTGCACTGCCTTCGCCACCCCCTGTCCACCCTGACAAAACACTTGAGGTCACCGTCACCTACCTGAATCTCAACACACTGATTGAACCCGCACCGACCATCCCGTCACAAATCTCAAACCTCTCGCTGCTACGCGCCAAAAACCCCACCGTATCTTTTTATCGTTATCTCTACTACCAGGTCGGTGAACCCTGGTTGTGGTATGAACGACGCGGGATGTCTGACACAGATCTCCATACCATCATTACAAACGATGCGGTTGCCATTCATGTGCTCTACATCGAAGGCACGCCAGCCGGATATGTTGAACTTGACAACCGCGTCTCGGACGAAGTCGAGATCGCGTATTTCGGGCTGCTGCCGGAATATATCGGCTGTAAGCTTGGTCCCTGGTTCCTGTATTGGGCAGTACGTGAAGCCCAATCACAAAGCCCAGACAGGATCTGGGTCAATACGTGTACGCTCGATCATCCAGCTGCGCTGGCACTGTATCAACGCACCGGATTTGTGATCTATGAGCGGCAGACTCTCACTATATGGGACCCCAGGACGCAGCCGTACTGGTGATTACGATAGGCTCGGTTCGGATTACAGTCCACGGACTCAGCTGGTTCTGTAGAAATTCCTTGCTCAGCTAGTCGACTTCTGCCTGGTCGCCCTTCCGACCCAGCCAGGTCTTGCGGTCGCCTGAGCGCTTGCGCGCGAGCAGTAGATCCAACGTCTTTTCCGCCTTGGTGTGACGATCGAATTCCAGTTGAATAAGCCGTCGTGTTCCGGGATTCATTGTCGTTTCTCGAAGTTGTGACGGATTCATCTCTCCCAATCCTTTAAATCTTTGCACATTCACTGTACCGCGAAGTTTCTCTTTCTCGATGTGGTCAAGAATATTTCGCCGTTCTTTTTCATCCAGCGCGTAGAAAACGTGCTTGCCAACATCTACTCGAAACAAAGGTGGCATCGCAACGCAGACTCGACCGGCTTCAACCAACGCCCTGAAGTGGCGCACAAACAGAGCACAGAGCAATGTTGCGATGTGCGCACCGTCGGAATCAGCATCAGCAAGAATACAGACCTTGCCATAGCGCAAACTCGAAAAGTCCGAAGAACCCGGATCAACCCCCAGCGCAATCGCAATATCGTGCACTTCCTGCGACGCCAGCACCTCAGCCGAATCGACCTCCCAGGTGTTCAGTATCTTGCCACGCAGCGGCATGATGGCCTGAAAATCCTTGTCCCTGGCCTGCTTTGCCGATCCTCCGGCTGAATCTCCTTCAACCAGAAACAGCTCGGTTTGTTCGAGATCCTGGCTGGCGCAGTCCGCCAGTTTTCCGGGCAGTGCCGGCCCGGTCGCCACTTTTTTCCGTGCAACCTGGCGACCGGTCTTAAGCCGATGCTGTGCGTTTTCAATCGCTAGATTCGCAATCTGCTCCGCCTCTGCAGTATGCTGGTTCAGCCACAGGCTGAAAGCATCGCGAGAGGTGGTGCTGACGAAAATTCCGGCATCGCGAGAGGACAGCCGCTCTTTGGTCTGGCCGCTGAACTGGGGATCCTTCATTCTCACAGATAACACAAAACAACAGCTGTTCCAGACATCTTCCGGCGCCAGTTTGATACCTCGTGGCAGCAGCTCTCTGAATTCACAGAATTCTCTGACCGCATCGGTCAACCCCCCGCGAAATCCGCTCACGTGCGAACCGCCCTGGCCGGTGGGGATAAGATTGACATAGCTTTCTGCGACTGGGTCGCCTCCATTAGCCAGCCAGGACACCACCCAGTCGGCTTCTTGTTCACCAGTCTTGGCATGTCCCACAAACGGAGCTGCTGGGACAATGTCAAAATCCCCGATTTCACTCAATAGATAATCCTCCAGCCCGTCTTCGTATTCCCAGGTTTCGCTGTTCTTTGAATTATTCTCGTCCTTGAGTGCTATACACAGTCCAGAACACAGGACCGCCTTGGCTCTTAACAGCCTTTTAAGTCGATTGACCGAGAAGTCAGGGTTGTCAAAATATTCAGGGTCCGGCCAGAACCGAAGCCGCGTACCTGAATTCCTAGCACCAACCTTGCCAGTCGACTTGAGTCGAGCCAGTGCCACACCATCACGAAACACCATGTGGTATTCCTTACCGCTGCGCTTGACCCAAACCTCCAGTCTGGATGAGAGCGCATTGACAACAGACACGCCAACACCATGCAGACCCCCCGCATAACTGTAGCTTTTGTCAGAAAACTTACCTCCTGCGTGCAGCCGGGTGAGAATTACCTCAACACCGCTGATTTTCTCACCCTTGTGCTTATCTACCGGCATACCGCGACCGTCGTCTGTTACCGTCATGGACTGATCTTTGTGTAAGGTAACCTCAATGCGGTGAGCGTAACCCGCAATTGCCTCATCAACGCTGTTGTCGATCACTTCCTGCGCCAGATGATCTGGTCGCTCGGTCTCCGTATACATCCCGGGCCGCTTTCTGACCGGTTGCAAGCCTGTCAGAACTTCAATTGCACTTGCGTCGTAGCTGGCGGTCATCGCATCTATTCTTGAAGTGGCTGTTGGGGTGCGGCGCGAATAATACACGACTCACGCAGACGTTGACCCCATACTTATTTTTGGACCCTTGTTGTGCTGGTTTTAGAAAAAGGGCCGGTTACAACCGGCCCTGTCTACGAATAATTCTGACTGCTCTGTCATCAGTCATCGAGATTATCGAGTGCCTTCTGGAACCGGTTGGCATGCGACCGTTCAGCTTTGGCCAGAGTTTCAAACCAGTCTGCGATCTCGTCAAAACCTTCCTCTCGTGCAGTTTTAGACATCCCTGGATACATATCGGTGTATTCATGGGTTTCGCCCGCGATGGCTGCCTGCAGGTTCTGGCTGGTCGCACCAATAGGCAACCCCGTGGCGGGATCACCACTTTGCTCCAGATACTCCAGATGGCCATGGGCGTGACCGGTTTCCCCTTCTGCGGTTGATCTAAACACAGCCGCAACATCGTTATACCCCTCGACATCGGCCTTGGCCGCGAAATACAGATAACGCCGGTTTGCCTGCGACTCTCCAGCAAATGCATCTTTGAGATGCTGTTCTGTTTGACTCCCTTTGAATGCCATATCACTGCCTCCCTAACCGAATTGCTGATGAAATTCAGCTTGCGATAAAATAGTGTTGTGATCCTGAGTCTAAATCGAGGCTTCAATCAAGGTCAACGAGGCAACTTAATTCTATGGCCAAACAAACCAAACCGAAAATTGGGGATTTCGAGAAATCCCTAAAGGAACTTGAAACCATTGTTGTAAGGATGGAGGAAGGTGATCAGTCGCTGGAGGCCTCCCTGAAAGATTTTGAGCGGGGTATGGCACTCGCTCAGGTCTGCAGATCCAGCCTAGATGCTGCAGAACAGAAGGTACAGACACTGATTGAGAAAAACGGTGCGCTACAAGCCGAACCCTTCGAGCCAGAAGACTAGTGCCGGGCAGCGATTTTCTTGACCCAGTCTGGGCGGCATGGCGAGAACGTGTAGTTGATTATCTGGATCGAATGCTGCCTGTAACAGCAGACCAACCTGGCCTGCTGCACAGCGCCATGCGCTACAGTACGCTGGCTGTAGGCAAACGATTCCGGGCGGCGTTGGTTTATGCCGCGGGCAGACATACCGGTGCGGCGGACAGTGCACTGGATGTTCCGGCGTGTGCGGTCGAACTGGTGCATACTTTCTCACTGATTCACGATGATCTACCTGCAATGGATGATGACGATCTGCGGCGCGGACAGCCCACCTGCCACAAGGCTTTTGATGAGGCGACCGCGATCCTGGCGGGGGATGCCTTACAGGCATTGGCTTTTGAGCTGCTCACATCCGACAGCGCCCTAGCGGTTGACGCTGAACGGCGCCTTGAGATGTGTCAAATTCTCGCCAGCGCAGTGGGGACACGGGGTCTCGCCGGCGGCCAGGCACTGGATCTGACAAAATCGTCCGACATCACGATGGAATCATTAGCAAATATGCACGCGCTCAAAACCGGCAGTCTGATACGGGCATCTGTTGCATTGGGCGCGTTGACCGGTTCGGCAGATGAAACGACATTAGGTCACTTGGATAAATTTGCCGATGCAATTGGACTCGCCTATCAGGTCATTGATGATGTTCTCGACGGTACCGTCAGCACAGATGTTCTCGGCAAAGATAGCGGCTCCGACCGCAACGCTGACAAATCCACCTACCTCACTGAACTCGGCGAACAGAACGCACGCGAGTTTGCGCAGAATCTTCACGAGCGAGCGATCAGTTCACTGGACAGCTTATCGACGAACACCAGTTTGCTCAGGGAACTCGCTGGATTTACTATCTACAGAACGCACTGATGCCGATCACCTTATCTCTGGCCAAACATCGGCCCTAATTCGGCTTACCCTATGAATAAAGCGCCACAAAACATTCTTCTGGACCGCATAGATTCTCCATCTGATCTGCGCCAACTCAAGCAAGCACAGTTGCCCCAACTGGCCCAGGAAATCCGCGACTACCTGATCAACACAATCTCGGCTACCGGCGGACATCTGGCGCCTGGTCTGGGTGCAGTTGAACTCACGCTGGCACTGCATTATGTGTTTGACACCCCGCGTGACCGCCTGGTATGGGATATCGGTCATCAGGCCTATCCGCACAAAATATTGACGGGGCGGAAAAATCAACTCCATACAATCCGTCAGCAGTCTGGACTTTCAGGATTTCTGAGTCGCACTGAAAGCGATTATGACGTTTTTGGCGCTGGCCATTCCAGCACATCAATCAGTGCTGCACTTGGCATGGCTGTGGCATCAAGACTCGAAAATCAGCAGCGCGAAGTTGTTGCCATCATTGGAGACGGAGGACTGACCGCCGGTCTTGCGATGGAGGCCCTAAACAATGCCGGTGCCAACGACAACGACATTCTTGTGGTTCTCAACGACAACGAAATGTCGATCTCACGTAACGTGGGCGCCATGTCGAACTACCTTGCCAGAATCCTTTCAGGGAAAACCTACACCACGGTCAGAGAAGGCAGTAAAACGGTCCTGGGCACCGTACCACCCATGCAGGCACTGGCAAGGCGCTGGGAAGAGCACATGAAAGGCATGGTCATGCCGAGCACGCTTTTCGAAGAACTTGGGTTCTACTATATCGGTCCGATCAACGGGCACGATACACGCACCCTGATCTCCACCCTGAAGAATCTCAAGTCCATGCGCGGCCCACGTTTTCTGCATGTGGTGACCCAGAAAGGACGTGGCTACGAACCGGCTGAAGGAGACCCCAGTGTCTTTCATGGTGTCGGCCCGTTCGACCCGACTAGCGGCAAAGTCGAAAAGAAAACCAGCAGTCGGACCTACAGCCACGTTTTTAGTGATTGGCTGTGTGACATGGCAGGAGAGGATGGAAAACTCATCGGAATTACACCTGCCATGCGTGAAGGTTCGGGTCTAGTGAGATTTTCTGAGGAATTTCCAGAACGCTACTTTGATGTCGGCATTGCAGAACAGCACGCAATGACATTTGCTGCAGGTGCCGCCTGCGAGGGCCTGAAACCAGTGGTCGCCATCTACTCAACCTTCTTACAGCGAGCATACGATCAGCTGATACATGATGTCAGCGTTCAGGGACTGGATGTAACGTTGGCCATAGACCGCGCCGGCATTGTCGGCGCAGATGGGCCTACCCATCAGGGCGCTTTCGATCTCTCTTTTCTTCGCTGTCTGCCCAATATGGTTGTGATGGCGCCGGCAAACGAAGCTGAATGCCGAGACATGCTGTATACCGCCTACCGCCATCAGGGTCCTGCGGCCGTGCGTTATCCCCGCGGTAGCGGTCCAGGACGACCCGAAAACAAGGTTATGAATGAACTGCCACTTGGTTGTGCACAAATCATAAGGACCGGAAAGAGAATCGCAATACTTGCCTTTGGCACTATGGTTTCACCCGCACTGGAGGCGGCAGATTCTCTCGATGCAACCGTAGTTAATATGCGCTTTGTGAAACCATTAGATGAATCTCTTATTCTGGAAATCGCCGAAAGTCATGACATGCTGATTACCGTTGAAGAGAACACAGTGCTTGGTGGTGCGGGTTCAGGTGTCGCAGAAGTCTTGCGTGACAAGCAATTCACCGTACCGATGCTGAGTCTGGGCCTGCCGGATAACCATATCGAACACGGTTCAACAAATGACATGCTCGCCGCCTGTGGCCTTGATGCTACTGGCATACATCAGGCAATCGAGCAAGCGGTGCAATCCCAGCTTGCCCCCATTCTTGAATCTGCTTAGACTTGCGTAAGCGTGTGTGTTCTAACTCACTAAGTACTCTTCTTATGAACAAACCACTACCTGAGACCGTCGTCGACTCGACGATTGCGGATGTCCAAGGGAGTTCGGACAACCGGAACCTGACCATTGACAAAGTCGGGGTGAAAGATGTTCGTCATCCGATTATCGTCAAAGACCGGAGTGGCTGGGAACAACACACTGTTGCCAACTTCAATATGTTTGTTGAGCTGCCCCATAACTTCAAGGGCACGCACATGTCCCGTTTCATCGAGATTCTCAACCGGCATGAACGGGAAACCACTGTTCAGTCTTTCCGGTCCATGCTACATGAGATGATCGAGCACCTCGATGCCCACAAAGGGCATATCGAGATGAGTTTTCCGTTTTTTCTGCAAAAGAAAGCCCCGGTTACTGGAGTTGAGAGTTTGCTCGACTTTCAGGTGACGCTGACCGGTCAGATCAGTCAGAATACAGTCATCACGGAAATCCGTATTGTCGTACCCGTGACCAGCCTGTGCCCCTGCTCCAAGGAGATATCTAACTACGGTGCCCACAACCAGCGTTCTCATGTCACCGTGAGCGTCCGTTCTAGTGCGTTTATCTGGATCGAGGAGTTGATCGAAACAGTCGAAACACAGGCAAGTTGTGAATTGTATGGCCTGCTCAAAAGACCTGACGAGAAGTATGTCACCGAAAAAGCGTACGATAATCCAAAGTTCGTCGAAGACCTTGTTCGCGATATTGCCGGTCAGCTGAATCAGGACCAAAGAATCAACAGCTATACCGTTGAAGCCGAAAACTTCGAATCTATCCACAATCATTCCGCTTACGCGCAGATCCACTGCGAACGGCAAGACTGAACAGCGCCTCGCGGCACTTTTAGTCGCGTTTTCCGGTGGGCCAGCTGATTTTTTCTCCGGCGCACGGATACACCCGCAAATACCTCAACTGACTAGGCCGGTCTAGGCATGCGTATAGGGATTGATCTGGGCGGAACCAAGACCGAGGGTGTCATACTCGACGGGGCCGGTAAAGAACTTATCCGTCGTCGCTATCCCACCCCCCGGGCCGAAGGCTACGAGGCCATCCTGAACACTATTGGATTCCTGGTTGAGGAACTTGACCAGTTCGCCGGACATCAGTGCACAGTGGGTGTCTGCACACCCGGCGCAGTGTCACAAGTGAACGGGTGCCTTAAAAATTCAAATACAGTCTGTATGAATGGTCGACCCGTCGCTAGCGATCTGGAAAACCTTATCGGCCGGCCGGTTCGACTGGAGAATGACGCCAACTGTTTCGCCCTTGCTGAGGCCATCGATGGTGCAGGCAAGAATGCTGGCAGTGTTTTTGGAATCATTCTGGGGACTGGAGTCGGTGCAGGCATTGTCATCAACAGGACCCTGTTCAAAGGACTGCATCACATCGCCGGTGAGTGGGGTCACAATGTACTGGAAGCCGATGGCCCGCAGTGCTACTGCGGCAATCAAGGCTGTGTAGAAACGTTTCTCTCAGGGCCCGGCCTGGTGACTGAGTATGTCAGGCAGGGCGGCGACGCCGGTGTGGACGCTACCGCGGTCGCGGCGCGAGCCATGTACGACCCCACAGCGGGGGAGGCACTGAATGTGTTTTTAGATCGATTTGGTCGTGCTCTGGCAATGGTGATCAATATCCTGGACCCTGATTTGGTCGTCCTTGGGGGCGGCCTTTCCAAGATCGAACGCCTATATATCGAGGGGCGCCAGCGTACTGCGCTTTACGTATTCAACGAAGACTTCCGCACACCGATCGTGTCGAATAATCATGGAGACAGCGGCGGTGTCCGCGGTGCCGCGCTACTCTGGCCTGAGTAATCTAGCTGAGGCTCTAGGGAAATCTACCGCTCGCTGCAGAGTCACGCCGTGGGGGTGGTTGCAGACCCCTCTCGTAGAGCCAGTCCCAATCCGGACCGTCCCATCCAAATCGGTTAAGGTCCACCGTCCCTGTAAGGCTAAACACGATTCCCTCACGGATTAATGCCTGGCGCTGACGCGGGTCGGCTGCGCCATCGCTGCGGATACTGATCCTTCCCTGGCTGTTGATCACCCGCTGCCAGGGCACATCCATCCCGGCCGGCAGCGATGCCAGGGCATAACCAACGAGTCTTGGACCACACCCCACGATGGCAGCAATCTGTCCATAGGTCGCAACAACACCCGCCGGGATCGTCTTCACAACCTCGTAAATCGCTTGATGGCGTACTGGGAAGGATTCTGTAGCGCTACGCATTCTGATTAAGCCCGCGGTTAACCGCTTACTCAGTACACCTTCATGTGGTCACCCACAAACTCGATAGTCGCCAGGGTCAGAATAGGTGCATCGACATCCGATAACACCTCCCGACCACCTTCAGCGGGTTTTTCGATAACACAGCCGATGCCGGCTAGGTTCGCTTGACTCTCACGCACAAGACGAACGAGTGCACTGAGCGTCGATCCTGTAGCCAGAAAGTCATCAATAATCAGCACACAGTCATCCGGCCCTAGAAAACGGCGATCTACCATAAGGTCGGTGTGGGAGCCGTGGGTTCGACTGACAGCCTCGGCGACATAATAAGTACCTGTCATCAGAGCAGAACGACTTTTGCGGGCATAAATCAACTCCGCACCAAATGTCGACGCCACACCCAGTGCCACAGGAATACCACTCACTTCCGCCGTAACGACTTTAGTCACCAGGTCAACACCACGCGCCTGAAACTGTGAGCAGAGCTCTACTGCCATGCGCAAAGTGAGCCCAGGCTCAACCTGGTGGTTAAGGAAACTGTCCAGCTTGACAATCCCGCCGCCCACGTGGACACCTTCACGGGTAATCTTGTCGATCAACTCCTGCATATCCTTACCCTGTCAAGTCAGTACAGCAGCATGGAACATCGTTGCAGATCAGTGACGTATTCTGTGATCTGCTCACTGATTCAGGCTCTCGAGCACTTCTTCTAGCGTGCTACCCAGTAGCTGAAGCTGAACATCCTCTGATAGTCGATGATCACCGTTTTTTACCAGGCATACTCGAACATCGGCTGTGGTCAATGCTTGACTCAATTGAACAGCGGTTTCCCAGGGTACCTCCGCGTCCAGCATACCCTGGATCAGTCGCACGGGACAGTTAATATCGATGGGATTTTCCATCAACAGATTTTTTTCTCCGTCTTCGATAAACGCTTTGGTTAGCGGATAACCTTCTGGGTCATACTCTGAATCCAGCAGGATAATCCCGTCGCGGTTCAGCGTATCTCGCTGTTCGGCAGTCAAGTCCGACCACCGGAGGCCCCGTGTCCGGAATAATCCAATCGCAGCATCGCCTGTCCCTGCGTCCGGCAAAAATCGGCCAGATACTGTGCTTTGGTGCCCGACATATCAGAGCGGTAACCGCTCAGAAATACAACGCAGGGGGCCCGCCCGGGTTCAAACACATAAGCGAGTTTTTGTTCGGCCGCGTTCAGTATAAATTCGGTTTTAGCCATCGTAACTGGAGTCGACAAGCAGCATCCGACTGGGGTCAGGTATTCCAAAATGATTGACGTTTACGTAAACGTCAATCTACAATTCACACCGTACGGCAACATTGCCTTGCAACATCGATTTTAACCCCAGGAAACAGCTCATGGAATCCGCAACTGAACTCAATTTTGCTCTTGGGGAAACAACCGATCTGTTGCGTGACTCGATCCGTGAATTTGCCCGAGTCGAAATCGCGCCCCAGGCATCGGAAATTGACCGAAATAACCACTTCCCCCGTGAATTATGGGGGAAAATGGGAGACTTGGGCCTGCTCGGTATCACGGTAGAGGAAGCCTTTGGTGGTGCCGGGATGGGCTATCTTCAGCACACCGTGGCCATGGAGGAACTAAGCCGTGCGTCTGCGGCTGTCGCATTATCTTATGGCGCTCACTCGAACCTTTGCGTCAACCAGATCCGCCGTAATGGAACGGATGACCAGAAACAAAAATACCTCCCTAAGCTGATCAGTGGCGAGCACATCGGTGCATTGGCCATGAGTGAGCCTAGCAGCGGTTCAGACGTTGTCAGCATGCAGCTTCACGCTGAACGGGTTGACGACGGTTTTCTACTTAACGGCAACAAAATGTGGATCACTAACGGGCCCGACGCTGATGTACTGGTCATCTATGCCAAGACAGAACCCAAAGCAGGCTCTAAAGGAATCAGCGCATTTCTGGTAGAAAAAACATTCGCCGGATTTTCCACCGGGAAAAAACTCGACAAACTTGGCATGCGAGGTTCCAACACCAGTGAGCTGATATTTGAAGACTGTGCAGTACCGGAAGAAAATATGCTGGGTGAGCTGAATACCGGCGTTCAGTTACTGATGAGCGGCCTTGACTACGAGCGGGTTGTGCTTTCAGGTGGTCCCCTAGGAGTCATGCAGGCCTGTATGGACGTGGTGCTCCCCTACGTGCACGAACGAACACAATTTGGTCAACCGATCGGTCAATTCCAGCTGATGCAAGGTAAGCTGGCAGACATGTACACGACCATGAATGCCTCACGAGCCTATGTTTATGCTGTCGCTGCGGCGTGTGACAGAGGAGAAACAACAAGAAAGGATGCGGCTGGCGCCATTCTCTATGCTGCAGAAAAATGCACATGGATGGCGCTGGAATCTATCCAGGCTCTGGGCGCTAACGGTTACATCAACGACTATCCCACCGGTCGACTGCTCCGAGACGCAAAACTTTACGAGATCGGTGCCGGCACCAGCGAAATCCGACGTATGTTGATCGGCAGAGAACTTTTTGATGACACACGATGACACAAAACGGAGAGCTTATGAGTGAAGACCCGATCGTAATTACTGGTGCAGCACGGACTCCACTCGGAGGGTTTCAAGGTGACCTGGCTTCGGTTACAGCGCCCCAACTTGGTGCCATAGCCATAGACGCCGCTGTAGAACGATCCCGTATCGGTCCGGAGACCGTCGACGAAGTGTTGATGGGGTGTGTATTGCCAGCAGGCCAAGGCCAGGCACCCGCAAGGCAGGCTGCTCTGGGAGCAGGTCTGCCGTTGGACGTCGGCTGTACCACAATCAATAAAATGTGTGGTTCGGGTATGAAGGCCGTGATGCTTGCAAACGACCTGATCGAATCAGGGAGTGCGGATACAGTAATTGGTGGTGGTCAGGAGAGCATGAGCAATGCGCCATTTCTCCTGCCAAAAGCCAGAGGTGGATACCGATTGGGTCACGGAGATGTGGTTGATCACATGTTTCTGGATGGTCTCGAGGATGCCTATGAGCCCGGTCGACTGATGGGTACGTTTGCAGAAGACTGTGCTGATCGATATGTGTTTTCTAGAGAAGATCAGGACGATTTCGCGATTGAATCGCTGACCCGTGCGAAAGAAGCCATCGAAAGCGGCGCTTTTCAGAATGAAGTTGTTCCAGTTACCGTTTCTGATCGGACAGGCGACCACCTTGTCGATTCTGATGAACAACCGCTTAAAGGAAACGTCGAAAACATACCCCGCCTCAAACCAGCATTTCGCAAAGACGGTACTGTGACTGCCGCAAATTCAAGCTCAATTTCAGATGGTGCCGCTGCGCTGGTTTTGATGCGTCTATCTGCCGCTGAAAAGGGTGGCCACGTTCCACTGGCCAAAATTGTCGGGCATGCCAGTCATGCCCAAGAACCTGCCCTGTTCACAACTGCACCCGTGTTTGCGATTAAAAAGCTGCTTGAAAAACTCGACTGGAAAGCAGCAGACGTTGATCTCTACGAGATCAACGAGGCATTTGCAGTAGTCACAATGGCGGCGATGCGTGATCTTGAACTGGATCCCCAGGGGGTCAACCGGCACGGTGGCGCCTGTGCTCTGGGTCACCCTATAGGTGCCTCCGGTGCAAGAATAATCGTGACCTTACTCTCAGCGCTTCAGAGATACGACATGCACAAAGGCATAGCGGCGCTATGCATAGGTGGGGGTGAAGCAACTGCCATGGCCTTTGAACGACTGAACTGACCGGTTGTCAGCAAGTACACGCAGCAATGACCAAATTTAACAGCGCAGTCGAAATCAGTGGTGTTGATTTTCAGGAAAACCGCAGTGCCATGCGGATTAAGGTTGAAGAACTTCGTCAGGCTGTATCCACCGTGGCTATCGGTGGATCACAGACCGCCCGCCAAAAGCATCTTGATCGAGACAAATTGCTAGTCCGCGAGCGGGTCAATAAACTTGTTGACCCCGGAACACCATTTCTTGAGCTTTCCCAACTTGCCGCGTGGGGTATGTACGATGGCAAAGTACCAGCCTCCGGCATCATCACCGGAATTTGCAGAATCAGTGGCCGAGAATGTGTTGTGGTTGCCAATGACGCAACCGTCAAGGGTGGCACGTATTTTCCACTTACCGTCAAGAAGCACCTGCGTGCCCAGGCCATTGCTTTAGAGAACAGGCTACCCTGTATCTACCTGGTTGATTCCGGCGGCGCTTTTTTACCCAAACAGGACGAGGTGTTTCCGGATCGGGAGCATTTCGGTCGAATATTCTTTAATCAGGCAAATATGTCTGCAGCCGGTATCCCGCAGATCGCCGTTGTGATGGGGTCATGCACTGCTGGCGGTGCTTATGTTCCTGCCATGTCGGATCAGACGATCATCGTACGTGATCAGGGTACTATATTCCTCGGCGGGCCACCGCTTGTAAAAGCCGCAATCGGCGAGGAAGTCACTGCCGAAGACCTTGGTGGTGCTGACGTACACACCCGCCTATCAGGTGTCGCCGACTATCTGGCTGACAACGATGGCCATGCACTTGAACTCACTCGTACTCTCGTCGCGAACTTAAATTCACCATCAAATACGCCAATTGAACGAATTGAAGCCAGGGAACCCGTCTACGATCCACAAGAACTATATGGAGCAATTCCAAGCGATGCCAGAAAACCGTACGATGTTCGTGAAGTGATTTGTCGAATCGTCGACGGCAGTGAATTTACGGAATTTAAGGCCCGATACGGAACGACGCTGGTATGCGCATTTGCCCATATTGATGGATATCCCATCGGCATCGTCGCGAATAACGGTGTTCTTTTTTCTGAATCTGCACTCAAGGGCACACATTTTATTGAACTGTGCAGCCAGCGAAATATCCCATTGCTGTTTCTGCAGAATATTGCGGGCTTCATGGTAGGTAGGCGCCACGAAAACCAGGGAATCGCCCGGGATGGTGCGAAGATGGTCACAGCAGTAGCCTGTAGCCGCGTACCTCGATTTACGGTGATCATCGGTGGTAGCTTTGGTGCAGGAAATTATGGGATGTGTGGTCGTGCCTACGATCCGAGATTTCTGTGGATGTGGCCTAACGCTAGGATTTCTGTGATGGGTGGTGAACAGGCAGCATCGGTGCTGGCGGAAGTGCGTCGGGACAACACCCAGAGCCAGGGTAAGTCTTGGACTGATAATGACGAAACAGCATTCAAAAATAGCATACGCGACCAGTACGAAGCACAAGGGCATCCTTTTTATGCCAGTGCCAGACTCTGGGACGATGGCGTAATAGACCCGGTCGATACCCGGCAAGTTCTCGCGCTCGGAATCTCCGCCGCGTTGAATGCTCCTATCGAACCGACACGATACGGCGTCTTTCGTATGTGAATACCATGAATACCGTAACTTGGGAAATTGACGACAGCGGTGTTGTTCACCTGACTCTAAACCGTCCGAAGGTACACAATGCTTTCAATGATGAGTTGATCACGGAGTTAACTGCGTCATTGAAAACGGCTGCTGGCGAAAAGAGGATAAGAGCGCTCGTACTTAGTGGAAAAGGAAAGAGTTTTTCCGCGGGGGCCGATCTAAATTGGATGCAAAACGCAGCCGATTACAGCCCTGAAGAAAATCAGGCGGACGCTGACAGACTGGCAGCCATGCTGCATACCCTAGACAACTTTCCAGTACCGACAGTCGTCGCGGTTAATGGTGCCACATTTGGAGGAGGTGTCGGACTGGTTGCATCCTGTGACATCGCACTGGCTTCAGACCGCGCCCTATTTTCCTTGTCGGAGGTCCGATTAGGGCTGATACCCGCGACTATCGGCCCTTTCGTCGTTAACGCCATTGGCCAGCGCTCGGCCCGTCGATATTTCCTAACGGGTGAGCGATTTGATGCAACGACAGCAGCCAGAATCGGCCTGATCCACGATGTCGTTCCGCATTCAGACCTTGCGGAGGCAACCAATGCCGTCGTTAAGGAAATCCTAAGCGGTGGACCACAGTCCCAGGTTGCTGCCAAAGCGCTACTGTCACGCTTGCGCGACAAGAATGATGAAGAAGACCCTGCAATCTGGACCGCAAGACTGATTGCGGAAATTAGGACCACGGACGAAGCCAAAAGCGGAATCAGTGCTTTCCTTAGAAAAACGCCTCCACCCTGGCAGTCCAAGCTCTGATGCTACGCACCGTTCTGGTTGCCAATCGGGGGGAAATTGCCTGCCGAATCATCCGAACTGCGAACCGTGTTGGACTTCGGACTGTCGCCGTTTATTCTGAGGCCGACATTCGCGCCCTACACGTGGAGATGGCTGATGACGCGGTCAACATAGGCCCAGCGCCAGTTGCGGAAAGCTACCTGAACTCTGACCATATTCTTGATGCAGCAAAATCATCGGCCAGCGACACGATTCATCCTGGCTATGGGTTCCTGTCAGAAAATGCTGCTTTCGCTCGCCAAGCAGGCCGGTGTTCCGGTACTGGACGGAATCCACAGTGAAGGCCAGTCGATCACGGATCTTGTCTCAAACGGAACCACCCTAGGATTTCCACTGATCATTAAACCAGTGGCCGGTGGTGGGGGAAAAGGTATGCACATTGCGCGTACATCTGCCGAACTCCAATCGACTATTCCAACCAGTCAGCGGGAAGCACAAACAGCTTTCGGCGACGACCGTCTTCTTCTTGAACGATACCTAGATCGTCCACGCCATATCGAAGTCCAAATTTTCGGGGACCGGCACGGCAATGTAGTTCACATGTTCGAGCGCGACTGCTCTCTTCAACGGCGGCACCAGAAAGTCATTGAAGAGTCTCCAGCCCAGAACTTGCGACCAGAACTCCGTACACAATTAACCGAGGCCGCTGTGGCAATTGCACAATCGATCAATTACTGCGGAGCAGGAACTGTAGAGTTTCTAGTCAGTGGTGATGAGTTTTTCTTTATGGAAATGAATACCCGACTCCAGGTCGAACATCCCGTAACTGAAATGGTCACTGGAATCGATCTTGTTGAATGGCAATTTAAAGTTGCTGCAGGTGATCCCCTACCCTGCAAACAAAATCAGATTGTGTGCTTGGGGCATTCAGTAGAGGCGAGACTTTATGCCGAACAAACCGATAAGGATTTTCTGCCAAGTGTCGGCGAATTGTTATGGCTACGCTTTCCGCTAAACACTAAACATGTTCGTGTCGACATTGGTGTCAAAACGGGCGATGCCATTGGTATTCATTATGATCCTATGATCGCTAAAATTATTGTTCACGACTGTGAACCCGAACGAGCCTGGCAACGGCTGGCGCATGCGCTCCGAGATAGTGGTATCGCAGGTCTGGTAACTAATCTATCTCTATTACGTAAACTTTCTAACACCACAGCAGTTCAGGGCGCTGATACCGATACTGAATTTATTGAACGGAACATTAATGAAGTTGACGAATCCAACCCTCCTGATAGTAGAGCAGCAACCGCACTCGCCGCGTTTTATCTATGGCGATATGATCCATTTTGCCGAAGACACTACCGGCGCAACAATGACGAATCTCCCTGGTCGAGTGGCAAAGGCTGGCGATTAAATTTGCCACCAGAGTTACGCATCAGCTTCGAGATGGATGGGATTGCTCAGGAAGTGGTTGCAAACGTCTCTGGGGATACTCTAGAAGCCCGGATAGACGGGCGCTGCTATCGGATATTTGAATCGATAAATCCAGGTGAGGATCTATTCATCGTACTCGATGGACAAATGATACGCGGTACCGTACTGATGTCTAACCAGAATCTTTTAGTTGGCGTTGACGGTCTGTTTTTTAAGATTTCTGATTCCCGAAGTACTGAATCAAGTCGGATTGACCAGATTTCCGGATCCATCCAAGCGACAATGACCGGCCGAGTCATCCAAATCCTAGTGAAACTAGGTGATCAAGTGGACAAGGGAGACCCTGTCGTCGTTTTAGAAGCCATGAAAATGGAGCACAGCCTGACGGCGCCCGTAACCGGCAAGGTAAGCACCCTGGACACGAACTTGGATCAGTTCGTGGAACAAGGACACATCCTGGCTACAATTGATCCAGAGCCTGCACCGCGGACTGAGATTTAGACTTTAATCTTCTTCAGACCATTGCTTCAATCAGCATCGGCCCACTACTGTGAAATCCCGCGGCCAACGCAGTGTTGAACTGCTCGGCTGTATCTACCCTTACCGCTTCAACCCCCATACTTTCCGCCATCGCGACCCAGTCTAGATAAGGTCTATCGAGGTCAAAAATGTCGTGTGCAGTAGGTCCAGGCACAGCACCTACATTTCTAAGTTCCCCGTGGAGGACAGCATACGACCGATTGTTGAATATGACAGTCGTGATATTGAGATTTTCTCGTGCCTGTGTCCACAATGCCTGTACTGTGTACATCGCACTCCCATCACCGGAAAGACACAGCACCGGCCGTTCAGGACAAGCCACAGCGGCACCAGTCGCTTCTGGCAAAGCGCGTCCAATCGCTCCACCAGTACCGGACAACCAGTCGTGTGGGGGACAGCCTCGAGTATATGGATGGAGCCCACGACCCGAGGTGATCGATTCATCGGAGACAATTGCATCTTCGGGAAGGAAGTGACCGACTCCGGCCCAAACAGCCTCGAGAGTCAGTTCACCCGAAGACAGTTCAGGGCGTTTCGCAGATTCCAAATCAGGCAACCTCGACTGTGCACCTACCGAATCACTCAGCCGATCAAGAGCGCCCGCAATGTCCTGCTCAGCTGTTGCTAGAACATGGACTTCACAATCCTGTGGGATAAGCAGACTGGGCTTGTCTGGATAAGCAAAAAAGGCGACCGGTGCTTTGGCACCGACTAGAATCAGATGACGGATTCCATCCAGAACCTTTACCGCCTCGTCAACCACGTAGGGAATGCGTTCAATACCGACCCGCCCTGCTCCGCGCTCGGTTCTGGCTGACATCAATTCAGAACGCATTGCTGCATTACTGTGCAGAACAATCCGGCTGGCGATCTCGAGCGTTGGTGCCCGTAGTGCTCTTGCCCCCAGCAACAACATAGCGGGCTCACCAGACTGTAGCGCCTGGGTACAATTTTCTACAGCAGCCTCACTGACTGTCTCAGGATTCTCTTGTGTAGGAACTGTGGCAACACTGGCTGCGTCGGTCCACGCCGTATCAGCCGGTAGGATTAATGTTGAAATTGCGCCGGGGTGTGTCCGTGCGGCAGCAATCGCCTGGGCTGCATCAGATGTAACGGACTTTGAATCAGCAGAAGTTCTAACCCAGTCAGAGACAGGCCGAGCGATGCCCTCAATATCCGCTGTCAATGGTGCATCGTAGGCGACATGATAAGTCGCGTGCTCTCCGACAATGTTCACAATCGGCGTTCTGGCTTTTTTGGCGTTGTGAAGATTCGACAGGCCGTTGCCGAGTCCGGGGCCCAGGTGCAGCAGCGTGCTAGCCGGTTTGTCTGACATTCGGCCGTAACCATCCGCAGCACCAGTCACAACCCCTTCAAACAAACATAGGACGCAGTGCATCCCATCAATCTTGTCCAAAGCAGCGCAAAAATGCATCTCTGACGTGCCCGGATTGGTAAAACACACGTCGACCTCACCAGCCAGCAGCGTTCGGACCAGACTTTCAGCACCATTCATCGCATATCCCTTGATTGTTGTTGTAGAACAGCAGACTGAACATTAGCGCTATTACCGCTTCAGACCCTAGGCCAGTCAGCCTACATGGATAGACTGATTCATGAATTGGCATCTATGTGAAACGCTCTGACTAATCGCCCTATGCCAAAACCTAAATACTTAATCAGTGGCGAACCGCGTAGAACAACGTCATCTGACTCTTAAGCTCAAGCACTTCAAAACTGTTAAAACCAGCCTCCTTCACCAACGACTCCATCCCCGATGGACCAAGACACGTTCCAAGGCCAGGGCCACCAGCAGCTAGCGACTGCGTCATACAGTGAAACACACTCATGCCGTAGTACAACGCGCCAATGGGATTAATATTCTCAGTGAGGCTATCCGCGACCTTCGGTTCAATAATAAACAGTGTCCCATCAGCACTGAGTAAATCGCATAATTTCTTCAGCACCCCCACAGGATCTGTCAGATCATGAATACAGTCACAGGTGGTGATCAAATCGAATTGCTGTCCGGGTTCGAGATCCGAAAACGTACCCCGAACAAAATTAAGATTACTGGTAAGCCCTGCATCCTGGGCATTCTTGGAAGCCTGATCGATCGACGCCGGATCAATGTCCAGACCGATGAACTGTGATTTAGCAAAAGCACCGGCCATCGTCAGTGTTGCGTGTCCAGTACCACAGCCAAAGTCAAGCACCCGCCCTCCTGTGGTTAGCTTTTCGTACACTGTCGGCATGGATTTTAACCAGTAACTGACGAAACGCTGCTCGTAAAGCCCCCGGTTCATCAGGTCAATAGCCAGTATCCCGTCCTGCCCATAATCCTCAAACGGAACACCACCGCCATTGATAAAAGCATCCGACACTCTGGGCGCCACACTCAACATCATTGGTAATGAGTGGAGCAACCCTCCCATATAGTGATCGGTTCCTTCAGCCACTCTTCAACATAGCGTGGCTGCAAACCGCTTTTTTCAATGATATTCTCCATCGTCATTGGTCCTTGACCCGAAAGAGTCTGAAACAAGCCGGTCTGCGCACCCACATATGCAAGGCCGGCTGCCATACCACCGGATAAGTCGCTCATCACCTTGCCTGCAAATTCTTTGATTCTTTCTTTTTCCATCGATAATCTCCCTGCTACCGGAAACGCCATTGGTCAGGTTTACACCCCCGCTAAACAGTGGATGATACCTGACCGATTCTGCGCGGGTGAAACAATATCCGCTGTTTAACCCTTTCTGTAAGCAGGTTGAATCGGTGGACGCTACAACACTATTAGGCGAAGCAGCACGGTACAATATTATTTTGTTGTCCAACTTAAGGTAACCCATGCTGGAAACCAACCGCATTGTGCGCCGAATCACCCGGCAGGTTCGTATAGGGGGTGTCCGGGTCGGAGGTGATGCACCCATTGTCGTACAGTCGATGACCAATACCGATACCACCGACAGTGCGGCGACCGCTGAACAGGTCATTCAGCTGGCCGAAACAGGATCAGAGCTCGTTCGAATTACCGTCAACACGGAACAAGCAGCAGCGGCCGTCGAAGACATTCGCAAACGACTTGATGCGGCAGGCTGCACAGTACCACTGGTAGGCGATTTCCACTACAACGGTCACAAACTTCTGGCCAAATATCCAGCGTGTGCAGAAATCCTTGCCAAGTACCGCATCAATCCCGGCAACGTGGGACGGGGTGACCGACACGACAGCCAGTTCAGACAAATGATCGAAATTGCCTGTCGCTACGGAAAACCGATTCGCATCGGGGTTAATTGGGGATCTCTAGATCAGAATCTTCTTGCACACCAGCTCGACGAAAACGCTGCCCAGCCAACCCCAAAATCACTCGCGGAAGTCACCCGAAATGCACTGGTAGAATCTGCTGTGCAAAGCGCTGCATTCGCCGTACACGAGGGACTGGCACACAATGCCATCATCCTCTCATGCAAAGTCAGTCGGGTGCAGGATCTCATCGCAGTGTACCGCGATCTCTCCAAGCGAAGCGACATGCCGCTACATTTAGGACTGACCGAAGCTGGCATGGGCGATAAAGGCGTCATCGCCTCTTCAGCTGCTCTGTCTATCCTGCTCCAAGAAGGTATTGGGGATACCATCCGGATGTCACTGACACCAGAACCGGGAGGTGATCGCACGCGCGAAGTCCGCGTCGCACAGGATCTGCTGCAGAGCATGGGTCTTCGTTCCTTTAGCCCGCAGGTCACAGCATGTCCAGGATGTGGCAGGACAACCAGCGACTTCTTTCAGCAGCTGGCAAGTCAGGTGCAGTCTCACCTCAAACAGCAGATGCCTCTGTGGCGCCTGCAGTATCCCGGTGTAGAGTCGCTCTCTGTGGCGGTCATGGGCTGTGTCGTCAATGGTCCGGGCGAGAGCCGCCATGCCGACATCGGAATTAGTCTTCCAGGCAGTGGGGAACACCCTGTCGCGCCGGTTTACGAAGATGGGGAGAAAACAGTCACCCTCCGTGGCGACGATATTGCCGCTCAATTCCTAGAGCGGGTGGAAAACTATATTCAAAATCGGTTTACCGATAACTGATCCTGCCGTACGGGTCTACCGGTCCAAAGACTTACGCGTTATCCCGATTCATTGACCGGAACACCAATGTCGAGTTGGTGCCACCAAATCCGAAACTGTTTGACATCACCACGTTCAAACCTGCATTTTCCTGGCACGTCAGCACAATTGGGAATCCCTCGGCCTCGGGGTCGAGCGTGGAAATATTGGCAGACCCTGCTATAAAGTCACCGTCAAGCATCAGCAACGAATAGACCGCTTCGTTAACACCCGCTGCGCCAAGCGCATGCCCCGTAAGAGACTTTGTCGCACTGATGGGTGGTATCTGGTCACCGAACACTTCTGCAATAGCATTGAGTTCCCGAATATCGCCAACCGGTGTACTCGTTCCGTGGGTATTTACATAGTCAACAGATTCTTCTACTCCTTCTAATGCCTGGCGCATGCACCGAACCGCGCCCTCTCCTGAGGGTTGCACCATGTCGAAACCGTCAGAAGTTGCACCATATCCTACCAACTCGGCATAGATTTTTGCGCCGCGCTTTACTGCGTGTTCGAGTTCTTCCATAACCAATACACCACCACCACCCGAAACCACGAAGCCATCCCTGTGGGCATCATAGGTTCGCGAGGCGCTCTGTGGGTGGTCGTTGTACTTTGATGACAAAGCACCCATGGCATCAAAAAGCACTGTCGTTGACCAATGAAGTTCCTCACCACCACCGGCAAACACGATGTCCTGTTTGTCGAGTTGAATCAGTTCCGCCGCATTTCCAATACAGTGAGCGCTGGTTGCACAGGCTGAACTGATCGAATAAGACACACCTTTGATTTTGAACGCCGTCCCTAAACATGCTGCCGTGCCGCTGGCCATAGTTCGCGTCACCATATAGGGTCCCACCCGTTTCACGCCCTTCGCCCGAAGTGAGTCCACGGCCTCGACAATATTCTCAGGTGACCCGCCACCGGAGCCTACGACTAACCCCGTTCGCGGATTCGATATCATGCCATCTTCTAGGCCCGAATCTTCCAGAGCATCACGCATTGCCAGATAGTTGTAGGCCGCGGCATCACCCATAAACCGCTTCACCTTTCGGTCAATTTCTTCCGTTAGATCAATATCAATACTGCCGCAGACCCTCGATCGAAAGCCAAGTTCCTCGTATTCTTCACTGTAGACAATACCGGAACTACCGTGTCGAAGAGCGGCAGCTACTGCCTGGTGACTGGTCCCGATACTCGACACAATGCCTATGCCCGTCACAACCACTCGTCTCATATCTCACCTCCGGAATCTGAGCCGGCGAATAAGCCAACGCGGAGATCTTTCCCGGTATAGATTACCTTTCCGTCGGCCTCGACCTGACCATCTGCAATACCCATGAAAAGCTTTCTCATCACGACCCTTTTCAGCGACAGCTGGTAACGCACTAATTTGCAGTCCGGCGTTACCTGCCCGGTAAAGCGTATTTCCCCTGAAC
>LUSG01000155.1 GCA_001629395.1 Gammaproteobacteria bacterium REDSEA-S15_B12
GTGTTGTTTCACTCTATAGGACACGGCAGTGGTTCCTGCTGTGGATTCTATTGATGCCGTTTGTAGGCAATGTGGTAGCTGCAACCCTACAGTTGTATCCCTATGGGCAAAGTGCCCGAATAGCGCAACACCTGGCGCCGTCGATCTGTCTGCTTGCGGGTGTGGGGGTGATTACTGTGTTGTTGGGACGACACAAATTATGGGTGCCCAGACGGCTGGTTTGGGTCTTGTGCGGGCTGAGTATTATCGGTTTCGGGGGTATGGCCGAAGTGGTAGCTAAACCCTACAAGTCATTCGGTGATCTGTTGGTGCGTGAGTTGATTCAACAGACCCTGCCGGCCCTGGACTGCCGGACACTTCAGGTGGTCAATACAGCTGACACCGTTCCGGTCAATTTTCGGTGGTACTTGGCGATCGACTCCACGACGCGGTTCGGGGTAGACCCGGTCCAGGCGCTTGAGCACAAAGACGAACCGGTGTGTCTCCTGCTTTTTGATGTCAAGCGTGATCCCGATACCGCGGACCGGTTGGGCCATGCACTCGAAAATATCAGCGCATCGCAGCAACTGATCCGAGATGAAGTCCAAACCGCGTACATCTATGGGGGTACGCATCACCCACACCAGGTGCGCTCTATTGTGCTGTCCGCTGAGTGAACACGTGCGCATAATTTGTACCGATAAGGTACAAGCGTACACGGGCCGATGACAAATCGATCACCAGCGGGTTTGGGCATCGGCGCAACGTGGTACGCTGCGTACTGTCCGCCCAGACAGCCGCTGCCAGCGCTTGATGGCCCCTGCCAGACCGAGGTCTGTATTGTGGGTGGCGGGCTGGCGGGGCTGGTCCTCGCGAAGGAACTGGTTAACCACGGTGTAGACGACTGATCGAGGCTCGGGAGATTGGTGCCGGTGCGTCGGGGCGAAACGGCGGGGTCTGCAGTCCAGGCTGGGCAGCGAGCGATGAGGCGATAGAAAAACGACTGGGACTGGACCGTGCCCGTGTTCTTTACGACCTGTCCTACGAAGGATTTACCTTGATCCGGGAGTTGCTGCCTGAGCTAGAGCGCACGACAGGACATTTACAGGTGTCGACCTACAGCAAAGCCAACGCATTACGCCAGTTCTGTGAGCATCGCGCAGTGCACTACGGCCAGGTCCTGGAGTACGTTGATATCGAGGCGGTAAGGAGTTGCCTTAAGACCACGCGCTATTACCAGGGTGTACGTGATACCGACGCGTTTCACTGCAATCCCCTGCAG
Source organism: Gammaproteobacteria bacterium REDSEA-S15_B12 (assembly GCA_001629395.1). Classification (GTDB taxonomy): domain Bacteria; phylum Pseudomonadota; class Gammaproteobacteria; order Arenicellales; family UBA868; genus REDSEA-S09-B13. The sequence goes on from LUSG01000155.1 coordinate 1,262, forward strand.
CTCTGCCAGACGCTGCTCGACACATTGCAGTCGACCGGTGTGCGGATGTACGAATACACTGCACTGACTCGATTTTCCGCCGCAACCGACGGCTGGCACATCGAGACGCCCGCTGGGTCAGTCCATGCGCGAAAAATGGTCTGGTGTTGCGGCGGTTATGGGGGTGCGGAATTCAGCGGTCTTCGTAACCGGTTTTTGCCGATCACCACTTATATTGGTGTGACCTCGCCGCTGGGCCCGCCACTACAGGACGTGATTCGAACCTCAGACGCAGTGTCCGATGATCGCCGGGCGGGTAATTATTACCGTCTCGTCGGCGATAATCGACTGCTGTGGGGAGGCGACATTACGGCTTTCGGCCGGCATGATCCAGCGCAGATAGCACGCAGGATGGCGCAGGATATCGCAGGTATTTTTCCGGCACTCGCGCTCGATAACGGCCGCGTTCCTATTGACTATGCCTGGTCGGGACTGATGGGATATGCCCGCCATATGATGCCGCTGGTGGGGCCGTTGTCACCGGGGCTGTGGGCCTGCACCAGTTTCGGTGGCCATGGTCTGAATACTTCAGCGGCAGCTGCGCGAGTGGTGGCTGAAGCACTGACAGACCGATCTGACCGTTGGCGGCTCTTCAGCCCCTTCAGTTTTAGCTGGAATGGTGGCGCTGTGGGCCCCGCAGCAGCTGAAATGTACTACCGGCTGATGAAACTCTCTGACCGGTGGCGTGCATTTCGAGCCCGTCGTGCAACACCGAGTGAACCGATCACCTGAGTGAAGACGCATGGAACTGCCCTCACTTAAGATTGATCGTTCGCAGGCGTTGTCAGAACTGGCAATGGTGTCAAAAGCCAATCGCCATCGCAGTGCATTGATCCTGGCCGGAAGTGAGGCATGGTGCTTGGATTCGACCCGGGATATCTACAGCGGGTCCGACATGGGTTCCGCCCGACTATGGATCGGTACCCATTCGATGACAGGCTTCGATGCAGTGGCGGCAAAAAAGGCCTATCAGGTTTTGGGGCAGACCTACGATGTGGCGGTGTTTAACGGTCGTTCCGGGTTCGATGTCGATGCCCTGGGCGCAGTCAGCGGAACCATCCGAGGTGGTGGACAGTTGTGTCTACTGATGCCCTCGATTGCACACTGGTCAACTTACGCGGACCCCGTACGGAGCCGCTTTACGGCATTCGGTTATTCAGAGAGCGACATCAAGTCACACTGGTTTTCTCATCTGCAACGATCTATTGCCGAATCAACGGGAGTCTTGATACTGGACCAGACGGGTGAGGTCCGCGGTCGCCTGCCCACGTTGCAGCATGAACCGGAGGCCGATAGCGAGTTAACCGACGCGGACTGCATCACATCCGATCAGGTCGATGCGGTGAAGGCTGTGATCCAGGCCGCCACCGGGCAGCGCCGCAAACCGGCCATACTGATCTCAGATCGGGGCCGGGGAAAATCGGCCGCACTGGGCATCGCTGCTGCACGGCTATTACGGCAGGGGCGAGACCGAATTGTTGTTACCGGTCCGCAGCGGGAAACTGTCACCACCCTGTTGGACCACGCGGTCCGGTTACTGCCAGAGGCAAGGCGATCCCAAAGTTTATTGCGATGGCGAGATTCATCGATCGAGTTTCTGGCGCCAGACCGGATCAGTGACCGGACTGTTGACGACACCATGGTCATGATTGATGAGGCAGCTGCCATACCCCTGCCGTTGTTATCAGCCGTTGTGAAAAACTGCAGCCGTCTGGCATTGGCGACCACGGTACACGGCTACGAGGGCACCGGCCGGGGGTTCGAGCAGCGCTTCGGCCCGATGCTGTCTTCTCAAATGCGGGGCGAGCGCCGGGTTACCCTGACAACCCCGGTGCGCTGGGCAGCCGGAGATCCCCTGGAACGTTTTATATTCCGTGCATTGATGCTGGATGCAGGGGCGACAACATCTGTGGATAGGCCCTTAGTTCTAACCAGCGGCTTTCATACCGAGCGGCTTGATCGACAGGCGCTGGTGGAAAATCGTAATCGGCTGGACCAGTTGTTTGGCCTGTTGGTGACATCACATTACCGTACCCGCCCCAGTGATTTGCGTTACCTGCTGGATGCTCCGGGTGTGTCGGTCTACGGCGTTTGTTGTCAGTCCGAGATAGTAGGCGCCGCCCTGGTGGTGCGCGAAGGGGGATTAGCCGCAGAACTTGCCCGTGATGTCGTGCGTGGCCGCCGTCGACCCCGTGGCCATCTGTTGCCCGTCTCAATCAGCACCCATCTTGGCATTGAGGCCGCATCGCAGCTGACCTATCAGCGTATCGTGCGTATTGCAGTTCGTCCTGAACTGCGACGCCGGGGGCTGGGATCAAGGCTGATTAACTGTATTGCCAAGGACGCTCATCAGGCAGGATTGGATTGTCTGGGCGTCAGCTTCGCTGCCGATCCGGAATTGGTCGACTTCTGGTCAAAGGCTGCCATGCAGCCCATTCGGTTGGGGGTGACCCAGGGCAAAACCAGCGGAGCCAACGCGCTATTAATGCTGACAGGATTGTCCACAGCCGGGGAGCAACTCACGCGCCGCACCGCGCGCCTTTTTGGCCGTCGCCTGCCGGATCAGTTGGCAGACCCCCTTCGAAAAGCCGACCCGAGTCTGGTGCTGTGTCTGTTGAATAAAGGCTTGGAAGCCAAACCACCCGATCCAGATGAATTGCTCACAGCAAGTGCTTTTGCGGCGGGTCAGCGCGGATACGCAGAATGTGTTGCCGAACTGGTCACGGTTTCCTACCACCTGCTCACCGATCAGCTGGCCGGGCCGCCGGACGAAACCGGTGCGCTGTGTCTGGTACTCAAGGTGCTACAGAAACGGTCCTGGGCTGAATCTGCGGCCGCTCTAGGCCTGACTGGTCGGGCCGAAGTGACTGAACTGCTGCAACGGACGATCAGAACTTACTGTGAGGCAGCCAGGATATCCACTGCCGGGCGTATGCACGGGTCAGCGGACCCTTAATCGAGTGTTCGATCTCAGCGAAGCCGTGGCCGATGAGTTAAGGCACCAGCCAGCAGCTGGTAACAACCCCGTCGGCAGCCCAGTCGAACTGCGCCCGGCGGTGACCCTGGGCTGCGAGATAGAGCCATTCGAGCTGTTCGACCTTGATGACCACTGCGGCAAAGTAGCGAAACCCCGCTTCTGACTCAGCTGCTTCGGGGACACGGTTTTCAAGGAGTCGCAGTTGCATCCAGGCGAAGCTGGATCTTCTGCACGGGGTGATAAGCGATCACCTGACACATCGGCTGGCGGTGCAGTTCTTCGATCTTGGCAGAACGGCTATCCGTATGAATCCGTAGCTCGCGGGTAGTCCGAACGGTATCGCGCAGGACCACCGTGCGGGCGCGGGCGGTTTGATCTTCGCCACTGCTGACCAGTACCGGAGTGTGCATGGGCGAGTGCCTGTTGCGGGCAGCGTCCTCGAGCAGTAACCAGGCTTTTTCAAGCGTTTGCGGCAGGTCGTTATAGAACGTAGCTTCGTCAAGTTCGGGGGTTTGCATCGTGTTCATGCGCAATATGTCGGTTGCTGATTTCTCGTTCGCGGTAAAAAAGGGCACAATAGGCGAAATTAAGGGCCCAGTTATGCCACAAATGAGGCGCTCGGTCCGGTTTCGCATTGAACAGAATTGAATCAAGCAGACAACACCCTATCGACTGTTGCGGTTGTGACCACGTTTAATCCGGACCTGTCCGTACTGCGTGAGCAGCTGAGCCGTACCGCACCGCAGGTTGAACAGGTGATTGTAGTGGATAACGGCTCATCTGCAGCTGATTCAATTCGAGTGCTGGTCGAGGGATTTGCGAAGACCCACTGGTTTAGCCTCGGTGAAAATCGAGGTTTGGGCTATGCGCATAATCTGGGTATTGGGAAGGCCCTAGAAGAAGGTGCCGAGTCGGTACTGATCCTGGATCAGGACACGCTGCCGGAGGCGGATATGGTCAGCGTACTGGCGGAAACGCTGGTGTCGTCCAGCGCTCCGGATTCGCGCGTTGCGGCAGTAGGTGCCCGATATGTGGGTGCGCAGAGCAGCCACCCATCTTTTTTTGTTCAGTTCCGCCGATTTCGCTTCAAGAAGTGTTTCTGCGCAGAAGGCGGTGTCCGACAGGTGATTCCGGCGGATGTGCTGATCTCATCGGGTGCGCTGTTTTCCGCCAGTGCACTGCGTGAGATCGGCACCATGGATGAAGGGCTTTTTATTGATCACGTCGATACCGAATGGTTTCTACGTGCCCATCACCGGGGTTGGCGGTCTTACGGTGTTTGTGATGCGGTAATGCGGCACAGTTTGGGTGAGCGCACTTTTAGAGTCTGGCTCGGCCGCTGGCGTTACCTGCCTATACACAAGCCGTTTCGTTATTACTACATCTATCGGAACAGCGTGCTGCTGTATCGCCGGTCTTATCCCACGATACGGTGGAAACAGACCGACATTCTTCGTTTGCTGATGATGTTCGTGATGTTCGCAGTGTTTGCCGGCGACAGGGTAGAAAACTTCAAGATGATGTGTCGGGGCATTGCGGATGGGTTCCGAGATCGGGAAGGGCGTCTGGACCCCGCGCGCTGACACCAGAGATGCCGAGTCAGCATTATGGACGATCGATTGACCATCGGGTGATCAAGTGCTCGGTCCTCTGTGCGCTTACAATAGTCGGGTGGGAACTTAACCGGGTGCCGTTGTTGCAGGGGGCACCACATTGAAGTCGCCAAACGTAGAAAGTGGATTATCCTAAACAGAGTTATTCAGATTGCCTACGAGCCTCAAACACACCTTAATGCAGTCGGATTACCACTTAGACCCTGTGACTGGTGTTTGGTCACAGCCTGGATTTCAAAGTATTGACTACAGTGACGGGGAGGAAACCGAGCAACGGCTTCAGCACATCATTGACACCGCGTCTGATATCTCTTCGCTGTCGCCAGAGCTCCGGCAGCACTGTGCAGACTGGCCGACCACCTATCATCTATCGGGACTGCGTGCCAACATCCTGCGTCCGTTTGAGATTACCGCAGAGCACGACGTCCTTGAGATCGGTGCGGGTTGTGGTGCGCTCAGTCGTTACCTCGGTGAATGCGGTACTTCAGTGCTGGCCCTGGAGGGCAGTTTTCGTCGTGCGCGTATCGCCCGCTCGCGCACGCGTGATCTGGACAATGTAACGGTCGTTGCAGAAAAACTCTCGGCGTTTGAGGCACGACAACAATTTGACGTGGTCACGTTGATCGGGGTGCTGGAGTACGCGGTCCTGGACGATGGCGTTGATGAACCGGCAAAAGCAATGCTCAGAAAAGCGGCTTCAATGCTCAAGCCCGACGGAG
>LUSG01000156.1 GCA_001629395.1 Gammaproteobacteria bacterium REDSEA-S15_B12
AATCTATAGTTACAAAACAATCTATTCGTTTGACATATAAAGCTACAGAAAAATAACATCTGTATAGCAAAGGGAAAAATCGATGAATAAGGCACTAAACACCGCGGAGTATGCAGACAATCTGGAATCTGCCGAAAGAAAATTGCGAGTAGAACTGGCTTGCGCTTACAGGCTGGTCGACTATTTTGGCTGGTGTGAACTGATCTACGCACATCTCACTGCACGTGTTCCGGGTCCAGATCCGCACTTTCTGATCAATCCCTATGGACTTAACTACGATGAAATAACAGCATCTAATTTAGTCAAAATTGATATTAATGGGCACGTTGTGGAACACTCTGATCATCCGATTAATGAAGCTGGCTTCATCATACATTCAGCTATACACATGCTAGAGAACAGCAGCAATCATGTCGTGATGCACACGCACAGCCCAGCAGGTATGGCAGTAGCAGCGTTGAAAAATGGACTGTTACCTATCAGCATGGGTGCAACTATGTTTTACGATGACATCGCTTATCACGATTACGAAGGACCAAGTCTTTACCTGGACGAAAGAAGGCGACTTCAATCGTCACTCGGAAATAAAAGAGCCCTAATCCTCCGAAACCACGGTTTGATGACCGTCGGCGAGACCGTCCCCGAAGCATTTGTGCGTCTTTATCGCCTGGAGAGTGCGTGTCGAACACAGTTGGATGCATCGGCCGCTGGTGAGGTCAACCTCTTGGACCATGACACCGCATCGAAATCTGGACAGGATGTCAACCGTTTTATGGAGTCGGCTGATGACTACGGTCAACTCGAATTTGACGCGCTCATGCGTAAGATTGATAAACTTGACGATTCCTACAGACACTAAGACGACACCAACAACTGTGAGTAAGACATTTAGCGGTCAGGACACCTGGGCGGAAACGCTCTATCATACATTGCGGTCGATGGACGTCACATTATTTACCTATGTACCAGACGCCGGGCACGGCGCGACGATCAACCGAGCGATCGAAGATACCCAAGTCACAACAGTCCCGCTCGCTACAGAAGAAGAAGGAGTTTCGCTTCTTGCAGGCGCTCATCTCGGCGGAGCACGCGGCGTCTTACTGATGCAAAGCAGCGGCGTTGGAAACTGCATCAACATGCTGTCTCTGACCAATATAGGTCGATTCCCTCTTATCTCAATCGTAAGCATGCGCGGCGATTATGGCGAGCAGAATCCATGGCAGTTTCCCATGGGCCAAGGCACTCAACCTTGTCTTGAGGCGATGGGTACTATTTGTAGTCGAGTCGACAACGCCGATGATGTGGCAGCAGCAACACAAGCTGCTGTTAATATGGCATACCGATCGGACCAGTCCGTAGCATTGTTGCTTTCCCAAAAGCTAATCGGCGCTAAACCTTTCTAATTCAAGGCGCTTTAAGTGAACCACTGTCAGTAACAATCATCATGGCGATTACGGAACTCAAAACCAAACAGAGCAATATGTTCAGTCTCGATCGGTGCACGGCAGTACCATCAATAATCGGAGATCCTTCAGAATTTCTGATCATCGCCGGCCTATCTGGTACTGCTAAAGATATCGGACAGTTGACCGACGAATCGCCCAACGCATTCCTACTTGGTGGTGCAATGGGTGCAGCGGTGACGATGGCACTTGGCCTTGCCCTGTCTCAGCCAAACCGGAAAGTGCTCGCTGTTTTCGGTGATGGTGAATGTTTAATGAATAGCAGCAGTCTCTCGACAGTTGGGTTTGTTCAACCGAGTAATCTTTCCCTTCTCTGCGTGGATAACGGTACCTACGGCGAAACCGGCAATCAACTTACGCATACGGCAAATAACGCTGATCTAGAAATCATTGCAAACGGCTCCGGCATTGAGAAAACAATGACAGTCACATCAGAAGCCGACTATGAAGCAGCGTCAAACCTATTACATGACCAGACTGCCCCAACATTTGTATTACTTAGCGTTCATCAAGGCGATCCGCCAAACTACCGTCGAAATTTTGACGCTGTTGAAAGAAAAACTATATTTCGTCGTCACCTACTGTCGTGAACTATTTTTGGTAACACCCATCACATGAGTAACCATGATGTAGCAGACGAAATCATCGAACGGTTTCGCCATGTCCCCGTATCAACCGTCTATACCGGGACGATCCGGAACGGATTCCATCCGTGTTACATGAAGGGCGTTCAAAATTATACAGCTGGGCAGAAGCTGGTTGGGCGAGCACGGACTTTGCGTTATTTGCCACCTCGTGTCGACCTGGTCGCAGAAATCCGTGGTGGTGTTAAGGGAGAGTTAGATACTCATAATTTGTTTAGTGCCTGGCGTGAACAAAATAATCCGCAAGCCCCTGAATACAGAGCCATGGGACGTTGTGGGCCAGGCGACGTGCTGGTATGCGATGCGATGGGACAAAGCGGCGCTGCAAACATCGGGGATGTTAAAGCCATTCACCTCAAAATGCAGGAGGCAGAAGGGATGGTCACAGATGGTGCAATTCGTGATTTAGATGCGGTACGGACCTACGGTTTCAAAATATTTGCAGCCGGGCGAACCGCGACCGCTGCACAGGGTGTTATGACCGAATACGACGAGAATGTCGATATTCAATGTGGTGGTGTGCTGGTTCGGCTGGGTGACATCCTTGTAGGTGATGATGACGGGGTTGTGGTGGTACCCAAACACGCTGCTGAAACAATTGTTGCATTTGCTGAGGAATACGAGGAAGTGGAAGCTCACATCTTAGACAAAGTTCAGTCAGAAGGTGTTTCACCCGGTACCTACTACCCTCCAAGTGAGGAATTCATCGAGCAATTTCGACGGCAACAATTAGATAAATCCTAGCCAAATAATACTAAGCCGACACGGCGAGAAGGACAGAAGCGACTGCTTGTATTGTTGCTGCCTGGCAAGGATCGATAACAGGAACATTAAGCTCGGTCGCAACTCTTTCTCGAAAACGAGCCATACCGGCACACCCTAGGATAAGCACATCGGCCCCATGGGTATCAATAAGCACTCGCCCTGCCTCAACTAACTGATCACCTGCTGAATCACCTTCAAGACCACTTACACCGGTATTCAACGCAATGCTGGCGGCGTAACGTTGCGATAACCCCATTTGCCGGATGTAACGTTGTTGTCGGATCACTGATCCTGAGAGAATTGCAATTACTCCAAATTTTTCACCTAGATTCAAAGCCATGGAATATGCACTTTCGGCGATACCAAAAACCGCGCTTGAAGTAATCTCTCTAGCAGAGTGAAGTCCTGGATCACTAAAACATGCAATCACAAATGCACTGGTTGTAGCATCTTCTGCTCGGATCAAATCGGATAAAGGCGATATAACGCCATCCACATGACACTGTGTCTCTATCCCCGGCGGCCCCTCGCTAAGCGTCAAACAATCAATTACCGGGCCCCCGGTCCAACGTAGTGGATCAAGTGCTTTGTCTATACTCTGGGTAACCGTATCAGACGAATTCGGGTTGATAACTGTTATTCTTACAGGGTTACTCGTTTCTTCCATGAAGAATGACTCTCTTTAGTGATCCAGATTTGTCGACCTATACTTTAAACCAGTTTGTTCTCAAAGGTTATATCAAGATGTGAGCACCAAGTAGCTTCCAACCTGAATAACTGGAATCCTCTGTAATCTGATGAGTAGCAGACAACACGGGGGTCTGATATAACGCTCAATAACATTTTGCAACTAAATTCTGTGGAGCATCAGCCATGGCCAGAGTAATAACAGTAGGCGCCGCACAGCTCGGTCCCGTTGAAAAATCTGAAAGCAGGACGAGCGTTGTCACCCGCATGGTGCGCCTAATGGAAACCGCTAAACGGAAACGATGTGATTTGCTGGTCTTTCCAGAGCTCGCTCTCACTACTTTTTTCCCTCGATGGTATATGACTGATCAGGCAGAAATCGATCAATGGTTCGAAGCTGAGATGCCGAATTGTGACACCGAGCCATTGTTCGACATGGCACGCCAGTCAAACATGGCTTTTCACTTGGGCTATGCAGAATTGTGCACAGAATCCGATCAAACTCACCACTACAACAGCGCAATATTGGTCAACAAACATGGAGAAATTGCTGCCAAGTATCGGAAGATACACCTGCCCGGTCACGATGAATTCGATCCCAATCGAGAATTCCAACATCTTGAAAAACGATACTTTGAAGTTGGTAATTTAGGATTCCCAGTTTGGCGTTTTCTTGGCGGTATTTTTGGGATGTGCATCTGTAACGATCGCCGCTGGCCTGAAACGTATCGCGTGATGGGTCTACAAGGCGTCGAGATGGTAATTCTTGGCTATAACACACCGACCACTAATTCCCAGTCCAACGAAGCACCCCACGTCCGCGCGTTTCATAACCTACTGTCGATGCAGGCCGGGGCCTACCAAAACAGTACCTGGGTAGTCGGCGTTGCAAAAGCCGGCAATGAAGATGGGCACGAACTCATGGGTGGTAGCGCAATAATTGCGCCGAGTGGTGAACTGGTGGCGCAGTGCCTAACGCTGGACGATGAACTAGCGATTGCAGATTGTGATCTTGATGCAACAATATTCGGTAAACAAACCATCTTTGACTTCGGACGCCATCGTCGTATCGAACACTACGGCATCATCACACAGCAAAACGGAGTTACCTTACCGCCGAACTAAGAAAATGACTGAACTGGTACTTTATGAACAGATTGATGCCGTTGCAGTAATTTCACTGAATCGACCTCAACGACTTAATGCTATGAATCAAGCTATGCTTGACGAGCTAAACCAGGCTGCGAGCCAGGCCGAACAGGACAAAACCGTTCGAGCCGTAGTTCTAACGGGAACCGGTACTGCATTCTCCAGTGGCTTTGATCTAAAAGCACAGGCGGAAAACACACCCCATGGAATTGCCGAATGGCGACCTGTTCTTAGACGAAACTTTGATGCTTGTATGTCATTCTGGCATCTCGCCAAACCCACCGTAGCAGCGGTCCATGGTCCCGCACTCGCAGGTGCCTGTGAGCTCGCGATGGCCTGCGATATCACAATTGCTGACGAAACAGGAATTTTTGGTGAACCAGAGTTGCGTTTTGGGGCGGGTATTGTAGTCATGCTGTTACCGTGGATGGTTGGGCCCAAGCGAGCCAAAGAAATCATACTACTCGGACTAGATAACATCTCAGCTCGCGAGGCCAAGGAGATGGGATTGATAAACCGTGTCGTCCCAAAAGGCGAAGACCTTAAAACTGCCCTATCGATCGCAAAAAGACTCTCACGGATTGATCCACCACTGTTAACTCAAACCAAACAAGCCCTCAATAACTCCTATTCAATTATGGGGATGGAAAAAGCGCTCGAATCAGCACTCGAAACTGATACCCAGATCGAAGGTGAAGGCATGCCAACGAAAGCTAAGTTTCTACAGATTGCTCGTGACCAGGGTTTGCGCGAAGCTATTACTTGGCGTGACAGCCTGACCAAAGAAGATTAACGTAACCAGCAATTACCACATTAGATCCGTTGTAACCGCTCAGCGAGCGTGAGCAATTGAGTTGCTCGTCTGACGATAGGCTCATCCAGCATTTTGCCCTCAAATTCAATTGAACCACGACCCTGGCCTTTGGCTTCGTCATAAGCAGCAACGATTGCTCGTGCACGCGTCAGTTCGCCTTCCGTCGGCATCATCTCCTCATTCAGCACATTGACCTGTAGCGGGTGAATACAGAATGACCCGACGAATCCCAACCGCCTCGCCTGACGAATTCTGGATCGAAACTTTTCTTCGTCTCGATACTCGGCGATAGATCCGACAAACCCTAAGGGCAATACTCCGGCAGCACGAGCAGCCAACATGATCTGGACCGCCGGAGTAAACAACCCCTCGGGTTCCGGCAGCATTCCAGTTTCTAACGCGAAATCTTCTTGACCGAGAGTCATACCCACCACGCGAGAACTTGCGGATGCGATCTCCCTGGCCTGGAAGTAGGCCTGGGGCGTCTCAATCATCACCACAAGTCTAGTATGGCCGAGGTCTAAGCCACGCTCTGCCTCCAATTCCTCAAGAATTTCCGAAACCGCACACACATAACCAGGGTCCGGCACCTTGGGCAATGCTAATGCCGACACACCATCACTAACCGATGCTTCGATGTCACGAATCGCGAGCCGCCACGGCCGATTAATTCGTACGAGGACTTCCAAGCCAGAACTTCCAAGCCGACTGACAGCATCCCCTAGACCGTTGCGTGTCGCCGCTTTCTCGGATAACGGTACACTGTCTTCCAAGTCTAATACATAGGCATCGGCATTCCGTTTGACTGCCCCATCAATAAATCGATCTTGATTAGCGGGTACAAATAATAGGGATCTCCAATAAGGTAATTCAGGATTCATTAGATCACTCCCTGTTGTTTCAACAATTCCACATCGGCTTCATGAATGCCGATACCACACAGTATCTCGACGGTATGCTCCAGGGGTACGAATCAAGCCCGGTGTTTCAGACAGTCGAGCGGCGATGTTATGCATTAGGACACTATCAATGTCGTCGTCCGGGACACGAACAATTACTCCGTTCTCTTTTACCAGGGGGTCATTAAGCATGCCGACCGTGTCGTGTACCGGGCCTACTGTGACCCCAGCCTCACGAAAAATATTTAGCACATCCCTTTGATCTTGTTTTTTAATAAAGTCAGCAACCACCCGGTCTAATTGATCGTTGTTGTCTACTCGATCCGCGTTAGTTAGAAACCGCTCGTCTTCTATCAACTCAGGTCGCCCTATCGTTCGCATCAGCCGTTCATACATCGATTGCATCGATGCGGACAACGCCACGTATTGTCCGTCTCGACACTGATAAGTATTTCGGGGCGCTGTTAGATTTGACCGACTCCCTAACCTCTCCGGCAACTGGCCTGTCAATTCATAGAGCGCTGCCTGGGGACCTAAAATCGATACTAGAGGATCAAACAAGGGAAGATCGAGTATTTGCCCCCGACCTTCTTTAACCTCACAGTGCCGAAGCGCTACGAGCGCAGCAACAGCACCGTAGAGTCCAGCCACCATATCAGCGAGCGCCAATGGTGGAAGCACCGGCGGCCGATCCGCAAATCCATTCATTGCTGCAAAACCCGAACGTGCTTCAACCAAACTCCCAAAACCTGGCAAAGCCCGATCTGGGCCACTTTGTCCCCAACCCGAGATCCGAACAATGATTAATTTGTAATTTACTGCATGGAGTATGTCGGGACCTAAATCCCACTCTTCTAAAGTGCCGGGGAGAAAGTTTTCAACCAGCATGTGTGATGATCTGACCAGATCCAGCAAGATGGCCCGGCCACGTTCTGAACGTAGGTTAAGCGTGACACTTTTCTTGTTTCGAGCATAGACTTTCCAATGAATACTGATCCCTTCGACTCTCCAGTTGCGCAGATCATCTCCTTGTCCCGGTCGCTCGACCTTAATCACTTCAGCCCCATAATCGGCCAAAACATGGGTCAGTGCGTTGCCTGCAACCAAGCGGGACAAATCCAACACACGAATCCCGTCCAGTGGCGCTGCCTCGGCACGGGCGAACTCTTGCCGGTTTAAATCAAATGGCTGTTCGGCTTTCAAAGCTCTGTCCGCTTTATCCGGGAGGGCGTACCGCAACGAATAACGGGTCAATATCGCCTGTAACCGCTCCGCCGAACCTGAACACTTCTACACTGGCGGCTATCTCGTCAGCAACAATTTCCACCTGGCCCGACCAACACCCAAGCGCTTGGTACGCGACAATTGCTTCTGTGAGTGCTTCAACCGAAATACCAGGGAAATAGGATATCTCTGAATTTGCGACATGCAGTGCCGGCGTTTGATTCACCCATTGCCTAGCAGCTCTAAAGGCTCTCACAAATGCCACAGCACCATCGGTCTCGACTCACTTACGGGCTGTCGCGCCCGATGGGCGAG
>LUSG01000157.1 GCA_001629395.1 Gammaproteobacteria bacterium REDSEA-S15_B12
CACCCAACACAGGCAACATTCTTCGGCTGTGTGCGAACACTGGCTGTATGCTCCATGTCATCGAACCATTGGGCTTTGATGTGGATGACAAACAGCTGCGACGGGCAGGCCTTGACTACATCGGCAACACGAGTTTTTCAGTACATGCTAATTACGAATCTTTTCTGGCTACTGTACAGCCCGTCCGCATCTTTACATTTTCAACCCAACACAAACGTAGACCAGACCAGTGCCGTTACCAGAAAGACGATACCTTGATATTTGGGTCGGAAACCGCGGGGTTACCCCAAACCATCCGTGAAGCGGCACCTGAAAATCGCCGGGTGATCATCCCGATGCGACCCGGCAATCGAAGTCTGAATCTATCCAACACGGTTGCCATCGCGGTTTATGAAGGCTGGCGACAATTAGGCTACGACGGTGCAGAACCCGGTTGATCGTTACGCTACACTCCTGTTTAGCCTCCTGATTAAGACGACACGCTTTTAGGTTGAGTTCAGTGAGCATTGCCTCAGAACTGATTTCGCTGACATTAGATATCTGTAAACAGCACTCGCTGCCCCCGGTGTCCTGGCTTCACCTGCCGCCGGAGAACCCGCGTGATCCCCACCACAAAAAATTTGGTGTTCTGGTATTGGCCGACGGCAGCTGTGGTTTCTTCTTCACCCGTTTAGGCGACAACCTGAAACAACTGCGCGATAAAATCGACGAAAAACAAATACTGAGTACACCGGTACTGGATCTTGCCGAAGGGTACAATGACGATAACCTAGTAAAGCGAACTCTAGGTTTAGGTGCATTGAATGCCATCGCTCAGCATGTCTTCAGACGTTCCAGCTATGTACTACAGGACAATGCCAACCCACTGGGTCAACTGGATTTAGACACCAGCCACCGAGTGGGCATGGTAGGATTTTTCAAACCGCTTGTGCGAATGCTGAAGGACCAGCACGTTCCTGTTACTGTCATTGAAAAAGACGAAGGTTATCTCGATTACGACGGACCGGTCGATGTCACCCTGGATGTCGGAGCACTGAAGCGCTGTGACCGTGTTCTGATTACCGCCTCGACACTGCTCAACGGCTCGCTGGACTCAGTACTGTCAAGTTGTCCTGCTGATGCGCGTGTTGCACTCATCGGGCCCACGGTGGGTTGTTTACCCGATCCATTTTTCGCCCGTGGTATCGATGTCGTCGGGGGCAGTCGTGTCACCGATCTTTCCAGTTTGAAACAACACATGGAATTCGGCGAAAACTGGGGGAATTCGGTCATAAAGTACTGTATTTATAACAAACAGTATCCCGGTGCCCGCCACCTTTTCTAAGGAGGTATATCAGATAAGATTTTGTGGGCAAATAGTGCAAAAGGTGCAGCCTCTCAAATTGCCTGAATCATTTATTACATTATTCGATTGGCGGTCAAAAATATGGATTAGACACGTCCTGTCACTATGTTAGAGTTTCACAGCTTTCGTTATAACTAGCGCAAAGGAGGAATTCGATGAAATCAAGAAAGCTATTGGGGTCGACCCTTGGGATGATGTTCGTAGCCGGAATTTTGCTGGGTGCGAATTTACCTGCCTATTCTGCCGACCGCACTATCAAGTTAACCGGTTTTGGAGTAAAAAGCGGCGTCGTCCGGTCTTTCGGTATTAATACTGAAGCCGTGCTAAAAGCTGCTGTTTTGAATGTAAATGAATCGGGCGGCGTAAAACTAGCTGACGGAACCAGCGCCCAAATGGAACTCGTTTTTCACGACGACCGCTGTAATGCAGAAGAAGGAATTTCTGTTTTGAGACGGATTGCCAGTTCTGAGGCACTTGTAGCGATCGGCCCAACTTGCTCGAACGTCGCTGAACCACTCTTTGGAATTCTGCAGAAAACCGTAGACGATGCGGGTGACTCTGGTCTGCAGATGCCTATCTTCACGGACACTGCGATTAAGGGTGGTCTTGCAAAAATTTCTGAGTGGGCTTTTCGCAATGTGCCAAATGAAAGTGTGATGTACAAAGATCTTTTCGCATGGCTCAAAAAGGAGCATCCTGATCTGCAGACAGTCTTCGGCGGAGTAGAGCAGGATTTTGCACACTCACGGTTTACCTGGCACAAGGTGATGAAGGTGCGCAGCCCAGAGGCTGGCTTCACTGTAGTTGACGAGGCCAAGTGGCTGTTAAACGACACAAGCTTCACAACCCAAGTGAGACAGATGAAAAAGGCCAAAGCAGACATTATTTCTATTTCTGCCCATCCATTTACGACGTGCGGTGTACTACGTGAGATGAAACGCCAGAAAGTAAAACCCAAATTGCTCGTTGGTCTTACAAGTTCGTCTAGTATGGAGACACTAACGGGCTGCGCTGCAGAAGCTGAAGGCATTATCATCCCAACAAGTTTTGCACCAGTCACGGACGCGGCTCGAGAAGCTGCGGCAGCAACGGCTGCACAGGGTGGTAACGCCGACCTGCATAGTGCCGCAGCGTGGGAGATCGTCATGGTCCTTAAGGGCGTCATTGAATCCAGTGGCATTGAAGCAAAGCCCGACACCGTGCAGTCGGATCGCCGTAAGATCCGAGATGGGCTTGCCGCGTTGAAAGAAACAACGGGGCTTCTTGGTACGATTGGTCGTACAGCTGAAGGCGAAGCCAACAAACCGTATGTTTTCGCACACGCGAAAAGTGGTCAGTGGGCTGTATTGCATAACCCCATGTAGTTAACCGGTTTATGCTGCGAATTGGGCCATCATTGGCCCAATTCGCCATCCGGCTGACTGGTCAACCGCTGAGTCGACACCAAGTTTCAAATTACCAGTTGATTAATTTCTTTATCCAAATTTCCAACTGTCTGAACCGCCCGAGAATGGCGACCGATCAGCCTCTCCACATTGCTTAGCCATAACTGCAGTTGTTCCGTAAGTAATTGAGCCTTTCGAAACTTAGAGCCCGGAAGCAAATTCCTACACGACGATGGAATTAATTGACATCATTCAGGCCGTCTTCGATGGAGTCATGAAGGGGTCGACCTATGCGTTGATTGGCATTGGCTTTACCTTGATATTCGGCGTGATGCACAAGCTGAATCTGGCGTACGCCGCGGCTTCCATTGCAGGTGCGTACGCGAGCCTCACGCTGATCAGCCTTTTCCCAGCAACGAGCGCGTTTCTTGTCTTCCTGATGGCAGTCTTTGTATCGGGAATACTAGGCTACCTCGTGTACTTGCTCTGCTTCAAGTTCATCCCACTCGCCAACCAATTGGCGACACTAATGTCGACCGTTGGTATGTTGTTCTTCATTGAAGAAATTGTGGTTCATACGACTGACGGTATGCCGGTGCCCTATCCAGCTATGCCTTTCGACGAATACTTTTGGTTTGGTGACTTTAGCGTGCGCGGCGACTTGATACTCATATTTTTGTTCTGTGTCATTGCGACCCTGCTTCTTATGTACATGCTTTACCGGACACGGCTGGGTATTGCAACACGCGCAGTTGCCCAGCAGCCCATCGCTGCGCGTTTGGCTGGTATCAGTATTGAAAAAACAAACGCTGTTACGTTCGTCATGACTGGACTTTTAGGTGGGCTAGCTGGCGCAATGATCGGAGCTTCCGTCAGCGTGTTATCGCCGCTGATTTTCATTCCAGTCACGGTCAAAGGACTGATCGTTACCGTGATCGGTGGACTAGGCAGCATTCCCGGTGCCATTGTCGCGGGCCTACTCGTCGGTGGGTTTGAGGAGCTGTTCCTTGTTCTACGCGGCGTGACAGAACGCGACATCTACATCATGCTTTTATTGTTTGTTTTCCTTACTTTCCGACCAGGAGGCATTTTTTCTCGTTCGGCAGAGCGAGACTAGGTACGACTATGGAATTCTACCTTGGCCTCACCCAGATCATCGGTGTTCACACAATACTTGGCCTGTCTGCATACGTTATCCTGCAGACCGGTCAGGTGACAATGGCTCAGGCCGGGCTTGTATCAGTTGGGGCCTACGTCGCGGCAATGCTTACAGCTATGGTGGGCTGGCATATTATCCCCGCGATGTTAATCGGGGGACTGGCGGCAAGCGCCGTCGCCTGCATTGTCGGTTTTCCGGCATTACGGATAAGAGGATTGATGTTTGTTGTTGCCACTCTGGCCTTCGGCGAATTTGTGCGTCTTTTTTGGTTCAACTTCACATTCCAGATCGATAAGAGTGGTGAGTTTTTCGTAATCCTCGTGATGGCTGTTCTGTCCTGGATTGACCGATCAAAAGCTGGTGCCGTCTTGCGCGCTGTCGGTGAGGACGAAGTCGCTGCCCAGAGCGTTGGTATCAATCTGACTGTCGTCAAGGTCAGCGCTTTCGCGGTCGGGGGATTTATCGCCGGCATTGGTGGAGCACTCTATGCCCATTACACCACCCATATCGAACAGGAGAATTTCGGGATCCTGCTCGCAACCTTCGCGATCGCCTATCCGCTGCTAGGAGGATTATCCAACGTCTTCGGTACCCTTATAGCAGTGATATTTATCCAGGGCTTTATCATCGAGGTTTTGCGATTCCTGGGAGACTGGCGGAATCTGCTCTATGGGCTGCTGATCGTGGTAGCGATGAATGTACGGCCGCGTGGTCTGCTTGACGATAAGTTGTCTACCCACATCAAGAACATCTTCAAAAGCAAAAAGAGGAGTTTCCCAGATGCTTGAGATCCGAAATCTCTCCAAGCATTTTGGCGGCGTCAAAGCTGTCGACGATCTCGACCTGAGTATTGAAGCAGCCCAGATTTTCGGGCTCATCGGACCCAACGGGTCTGGCAAAAGTACGACGATCAACCTAATCTGCGGCGTAATTTCTGCCACGGCTGGCGATGTGCATCTTGACGGCCGGGACATCAGTGGACTACCACCTCACCAAGTGGTCGCTGCTGGCATTGGCCGGACATTCCAGAACATTCGGCTCTTTCAAGGACTTACGGTTTGGCAGAACCTTTGGGTTGGACAAAAAGAGCGAAGTGCTAAGAACAGGTCGGGTTTCATTCGCAGTTGGCTTTCGGGCCAAAGCTACGCCTACAAAAGCGTCGAGAACCTACTTGAGTTCTCTGGCCTGGTCGACAAACGAAACTTTTTAGCTGGAAATTTATCCTTCGGTGAGCAACGGCGGCTAGAACTGGCTCGGGCAATGGCCACGAGCCCTAAACTCCTACTGTTGGATGAGCCCGCGGCAGGCATGAATTCGGAAGAAATTAGTCAACTGGATGACCGGTTACGAGCTTTGAAAGAAAAAGGTATCACGATACTGCTTGTCGAACATGTTATGGAGCTAGTGATGGGCGTTACAGACAGAATTGCAGTGCTTAACTTCGGGCAAAAAATCGCCGAAGGCACACCCGCAGATATACAGGCGAACCAGTCGGTGCAGGAAGCTTATCTTGGCCAGAGCACAGAGTGAATTAGTTTCAGAGTGAGCTACAACTAACCTACTAAAAATCTCAGGGCATGCTTCAAATCAACGACATAGTCACGACCTACGGCGCGATAGAAGCGCTTCGCGGTGTCACTCTTGAAGCCAATGATGGAGAAATCACCTGCCTGCTCGGCCCCAACGGCGCCGGCAAGACAACCCTCATGATGACAATAGCAGGAGTTCTGCATCCCCGTGAGGGCAGCATCAGGTTTAACGATGAGTCCATCACCAACTCGTCTTCTAGCGATATCGTGAAGAAAGGCATCGCGTTGGTCCCTGAAAACCGGCTTGTCTTTCCTGAAATGAATGTACGCGATAATCTAATCGCTGGTGCCTATTCGCGGCTTTCCAAAGATAAAGCTGTTGTTCATGAAGATATTGATGCGCTATATCATCGCTTTCCCAGACTTAAAGAACGCGAAAAGCAACTGGCAGGCACGCTTTCTGGCGGCGAACAGCAGATGCTTGCGGTGGCACGCGCGTTGATGTCAAAACCCTCTCTGTTGTTAATGGACGAACCTTCACTGGGTCTCGCACCACTTGTTGTAGAAGAAGTGTTCCAAATCATTCGTGAATTGCACCAAGATGGAACCTCTATTCTACTGGTCGAACAGAACGCACACATGGCGTTACAGGTGGCTAACAGGTTCTGCCTTTTAGACCAAGGACAGGTCACCTTCAGCGGCAAACCTGGACAACTAGCTGAAAACGAACTGATTCAGAGGGCGTACCTAGGAGGAAAACAAGCCAGTTAATAGTTCTGTCCCTGATACAAACACCTAACGGTATCAACACTGTGGTCGATTTTCTGCAGAACTGCATCGATGGCCTGATGATTGGGTCTTCCTATGCACTACTCGCGATTGGTTTTACACTAATCTTCGGTGTCATGCGTCGGCTAAATTTGTCCTACGGCCCGTCAATTATGCTCGGCGCATTCTTGGGCACACTTGTTTATCTGGAATTTGAAGCCGGCCATCTGGTCGTTGCTCTGACCACCATAGTAGGTGCTGTATTAGCCGGTATCTATGTCGAACGAATGTGCTTTTGGGCAATTCGCCAGGGCGCAGCCCTGGCCTCGATGGTGTCCAGTTTCGCGGTCTGGATGCAACTGGAAGAAGTCGTCACTATCTTCTTTCCCGAACGGACCTACCCGTTTCCACCCTTAACCGAGGTGGCGCCCATCATTCTCGGCCCATTCTTCTTTAGGGCTGAAAACCTGATCATGATCGCCTGCGCCAGCGTACTCATGGTGCTACTGCATATCCTGCTATATCGTACGCGCTTCGGGCTTGCGCTCCGCGCTCTTTCTGAGAACCCGTTAGCGGCGCAGTTTATGGGTATAAACATTCATGCGGTCATGTTTTGGGCTTTCGCTGTGGCCTCTGCTCTTGGAGGTGTCGCCGCTTATCTTATTGTTGGAACTGATGGTCAGATAACCCCCATGTTTGGACTTTGGGCAACTTTCAAGGGGCTAATCGCTATGATGCTGGGCGGTATGGGATCAGTGCCCGGTGCGATTCTTGGTGGTCTGCTGCTCGGCGTGATCGAAATACAAAGCGTCTGGTATTTAGGTACCGAGTACCGGGATCTTGCCGCCTATTTGCTGCTGTTCCTATTTCTAGTACTGCGACCCGGCGGCATTATGGGACAACTCAAAGTCAGGCGAGAGCAAGCAGCAGCACGCCGGGTTTGAGAAATGGATACCTACCTAATTTCAGTGCTATCCAATATTGGTATGCTGGCGTTCATCGCGCTATCGGCCTACCTACTGCTATTGGTGGGGGAGATTTCCTTCGGCCAACAGGCTTTCTTTGCGATTAGCGCGTATGCTGCGGGTATCGCAACAACAATGTGGGGCTGGCCTTTCTGGCTTGGACTTGTGTGGGGCAGTATTCTCGGAGGTTTAGCAGCGATGCTGGTGGCTATTCCAACCCTGAAGCTGCGAGGGCTCTATTTTTCGATTGCGACTCTGGCATTTGCCGAGATGGTGCGACTGATCTTCGAGATTTTCACCTATCAGGTTGAAATCGACGGTGAACTGGTCGGCCCCGATGGTTCGGAAGGTTTCCGCGACATACGTTTGATCTACGAACAGGATATTTCAGCTTTGCAATACATGTTTATCATTTACGCTCTGTTAGCCCTAGTGCTCCTGGGATTCATTATCCTCGAGCGCTCCCGCTTGGGTGCAACCTTTCGCATGATTGGTGAAGATCCGATGCTGACAGAAATGCAAGGTCTCAACGTGGTTGCGTACAAGCTCATTGCAGCCACCATGGCTGGGAGCATCGCTGGAATTGGGGGCGCATTGTACGCCCACCTTGCGACTTACGTGGAGCCCAAGATCTTTAATGTGATGCTGGGTGTTCACAGCCTTGCTTATGGATTGATCGGGGGCCTAGGCACTGCTTTCGGACCACTCATCGGTGTCGCCATTGATATCGGTGTTCTGGAATCAATTCGCATCGCCTCGGGATACCGCATGATCGTGTTCGGCGGCCTCGTTGCAGTGCTATTGATTATACGGCCGCGTGGTCTTCTGGACGAGAACGCCGTGCACTGGCTCCGTCAACATTGGCGGAGGTTGTTCCATGCTCAAAGTTGAGGGCCTTTCACGTATGTTCGGCGGCGTTGAAGCGCTGGCCGGACTTGATCTGCAGGTTCACGATGGTTCGGTACTCGGCCTTATCGGGCCGAACGGTTCCGGCAAAACGACCTTGTTCAATGTGCTGACCGGCGTCTACCCAGCTGACAGCGGCCACATCTATCTGCGTGGCAAAGACGTTACAAACCTAAAGCCACAACAAATAATTCGCCACGGCGTAGCCCGTACCTTCCAGAACCTTCGCCTGTACAGTCGCTTGACAGTGTTCGACAACGTCTGGGTGGCGCAACACAGCCTGCCTGACGTCGGCTTACGGGAACTAATTCTAGCGCGGCGCAAACCTGAAAGGGCGCGCCGCGAGGCTGTATCAACAATGCTCGACGTCACAGGCTTGGCAGATCATGCCGACCAGCTCGCAGGCGGCTTACCCTTAGCACTGCAGCGACGATTGGAACTCGCGCGCGCGCTCATTCGCTCTCCGGATTTACTGCTCCTTGACGAGCCAGCTGGTGGGATGACCCCAGCTGAGACTGCTGATATGGCGGATCTTATCCACCATATCGCTACACCTAACCGGACCTGCATTGTCATCGAACACAAAATGGAACTACTGTCGAGTTTGTGCCAGCGTATGTGCGTTCTCAATTTTGGGCGCAAGATAGCCGAAGGCAATCCACAGCAGGTATTGGATCATCCAGACGTACTCGAGGCTTATCTGGGCCGAAGTCAGTCCAGTGCTTGATGTCCGAAATCTAGAGGTTCGCTACGGCCAAATCCGCGCTGTCCAGGGCATATCAATACAAGTCAACAAAGGCGAGATTGTTGCTTTGATCGGTGCCAATGGTGCTGGCAAAAGCTCCATCATGCATGCGATCTGCGGAATCAAGCGCGCGACGGCCGGCGAGATCGTGTTTTCCGGTGAAGAAATTACCCACCTGCCGTCTCACCAGACAGTCCGCCGCGGGTTAGTCCAAGTGCCCGAAGGTCGGCTCATCTTTGGTGGCCTCACTATTGAGGAGAACCTGCGACTGGGCGCTTACGGTGTAGCCGGGCCACGCTCGGAAGAGCAGAACATAGAACGGGTGCTGTCGATTTTTCCCATGTTGAAAAACCGGCTCAGTGAACGAGGAGCCGCATTGAGCGGCGGTCAGGCCCAGATGCTGGCACTTGCACGGGCATTAATGGCGCAACCTAAATTGCTCATGCTTGATGAGCCTTCGCTGGGTCTAGCGCCGGTCGCCGTTGAAGAGGTCTATACCCTTATCGAAGAACTGCGAAGAACAGGTGTCACAATTCTGCTCGTAGAGCAGAACGTCCGACAAGCACTGGCCGTGGCCAATAAAGGTTACATCATTGAAAGTGGGCAGATCCTGCTCGAAGGCAAGGCGGAGTATTTAGCGAACCACGAACTCCTGTTGAATACCTACATGGGTTTAGAGCGGGGTGACGAGTCATGAAACGGCTACTGTGATTCGAATTCAATGTGGTTGATATAACCTATAGTTGTGTCGGACGCGTACGTGACTGTTTCGGTTTGTTTCCCGAGCGACACAACGGGCGATTACATTTGTCTGGTTGAGTGCGTTCATACCAGCTGGGAATTAGTAATGCCCATTACCAAGTAAGGAGCTGAGCGTTGAACCTACCGAAAACCCTCTCGTGCCAGATTGTGTTAGCTGCCGTCTGCGTGCTGACACTGGTTGCTGGAATCTCGATCGGTAGCCAATTATCTTTCTTTGTTACTGAGCCGACCCCTATTGCGAACGGGATTGTCTTCGACGAACCGCAAGCAATTGGCGGATTCCAACTGGTCGACCAAAACCAGGGGCGCTTTTCCGTCGAGAATTTTCGAGGGGCCTGGTCGTTTGTCTACTTCGGATTCACTCGCTGTTCTGAACCATGCCCCAAGACTCTGGCTGAGTTACAGCACCTGAGCGATAAACTATCCGGTCACAGCCCTAATGACGATGTGCCTGTAAAATTTGTTTTCGTCTCAGTCGATCCGGAACGGGACACTCTCCCACAACTGAAAACATTCCTACAGAATTTAAGCCCGGGATTGGTCGGTCTCACTGGTGACCCAGATGAACTGAGAATACTGGCCGCGCAAATTGCGGCACCGTTCAAAGTGAACCGCGACGATAGCTCCGAGCTCACCATTGATCATTCCTACAGCATCTTCCTTATCAACCCAGATGCTGAGTTCCAGGCGATCTTGACACCGCCCCATGAAGCGAGCCAGCTTGCAGCGGACTTTCGCGCTATAACTAACTGGCGACGCGGCTCCTACTGACACCGAGGTATCAATGACAGAAAAGCACCGCTCGATTTCTCAGAACAAACTGGACCGATGGCAGGCCGCGCAACCGACTCACTACACCGACATCGGCCTTCTCAACAACAACGTAGGCAACGTTGGAAAAACCACTTTCGCTAACAGAGAGAATTGCGCGCTCCTGATCAGCGAGTTGCTGCAGGGCAACCAGATCAGTATGCATCACGAGCAACCGATCATCGGTTACGGCGCGCGTCAGGCTTGAATGCATTTTTAGGTAGGACCCAATCCATACGTCTCGAAAACTCGACCCGTCCCGCAGGATTGCGCCGACGAACACGCCTGCCACGAAAATAACAACAAGTAGGCTCGTCACTTGAACAGGAACTCGGTCTAGAATCTGAGCCACGATTTCGGTATTCTAAGTTTAAAGACAGGTTGATAATTCTGTGTTAAAAGAAAAAGTCCGGTCAATTGATTTCTAATGCAGAATTTACGGTCGGTGCTGATATGCCGTCCATGGCAATGGCTCACAATGTTGTCCCTGTGCCTGCTCATAATCATGGTAACGGAATGTACCATGTACGCATCGCGCTAGAGATGTACGGTGAGTGGGCCCTGAAACTCGAATTCACTAAGCCGCATCGCGATCTTGTTGTGACTAAGCTGGTTTTTGGGAAAGAATCTGTCACGATACAAGATGGTCACAGCAACAAACACGAACACAAGAAAAAGCAAGAGGACTGACTGGTCTATTAACAAATTTGTGCTCTGCGCTACACAGCCCGCTCACCGTCGTCAATATCCGTTAACAGCCGCCGCATGATTTTGCCGCTAGAGGTTTGTGGCACACTGTCAACAAACTGCACTGCCCGAGGAACCTTATAAGCCGCGAGTTGCTTTCGGCAAAAATCCACGATCTCCTGCCCCGTAGCCTGCGTGCCGGGCTTTAACATGATGTACGCTTTTGCGAGCTCCCCTCTCGCCTCATCCTCTAAGCGGCCAACCGCCGCTAGCGCCACTGACGGGTGACCACAAATCACGCGCTCCAGTTCAGCGGGATACACGTTGTAACCGGCTGTCAGGATCATGTCTTTTTTACGATCCACGATCGTGAAGTATCCGTCTTCGTCCTGCGTCGCAATGTCGCCGGTGTGCATCCAGCCGCCCGAAGCCATTGCGTCGCGCGTCGCCTCATCGTTTCCATAATAGCCCAGCATTACCAGCGGCCCACGAAACATGAATTCGCCTTCATCGCCGATTTCAAGATCTAGAGCAGGGTCTTCCGCTGATACTATCTTACCCTCGCTTCCGGGATAGACGAGACCGATGGTGCCTGGCTTGTTATCACCGTAGTAGGGGTTGGCAGTTGCGGCACCGGCCAGCTCGGTCATACCCCAAAGCTCAAGCACGGCTGTACCAACGCGCTCTTCCCATTCAATAGATTTCGCCGCCGGTAGTGTCTGGCCACCCACAGTTGATCGTGTCAATGTGGATAGATCGTAGTCATCGAATTTTGGATGGGCCAATAGGAAGTAATAGGCTGTTGGCACGCCGTCCAGAATAGTAGCCCGGTGTTGCTGTATGGCCAACATAACAGCTTCTTCCTCGAACCGCGGCACAATCACCAGTTTCGCACCGTACATAAAGCCGCTGTTAAAAACCACGGATCCGTAGACGTGAGGCAGCGGAAGAGAATTGACCATCACATCTGATTCGGTCCTCACGTGCATCATCGCCGTGCCCTGGGCGTTCGCGAGAATATTGCGATGCGAATGCATGGCACCCTTAGGGTGGCCGGTGGTCCCAGAGGTATAACAGATTGCTGCTAGATCTTCACGGTTCCGGTGCGCCACTTCATAAGTGTCAGCGCCTGATTTAAGCCATTCTTCAAACGAAATTGCACCAGTGGGTACCGTGTCACCAAAAAGCACGATCTCTTTGAGCTCGTTATTGCCCTTGAGGTCTAACAGTGACTCGGCCTTGTCAGCAGAACCCAGCACTGCCGTAGTACCGCTGTCCTCGACGACGTATTTGACCTCGTCCGACGTAAGCATGACGTTGATCGGGTTGATCACCGCACCGGTCTTAGCGATTGCGTGATAGCTGACGGCCCACTCCCAACAGTTGGATGAATACAGTGTGACTCGGTCACCGGGTCTCACGCCGGATGCTTTCAGCCCATTGGCGACACGGCAGGCCATAGCGTCAATTTCCTTGTAACTGAAGCTTTTATCTTCGATGATCAGCGCGGTCTTATCGCCGAAACGTTTTGCACTTTCTCGGGAGATCTCTCCAACAGTCGTTACCATGATTTGTTCCTCCTTATCTTCGCCCTAATCTACACAAACACTCCTTTTAGAGATATCAATTTTGTTACAGCACCGGCACTGTTTTCTGTACTGATGACCGGTCAGACAATTGGTCACACCATTCAACCAACCTGGGGTGTCCTTCACGCCACTTAAAGTCCGGGTTCCACTGCTCGAGTTGGAGTGCAGTAATGAGTGTTAACTGTGCCATATTATTTAGATCCCCCTGCATCGCTGAATCGATGATCTCGTTTTCCCAAACATCGATCAGTCGTGCCGCACGCGCTTGCTCATGACTAACTATGCCAGGCGAACGCTCGTCGACTGGGCGAAACCCTTCCCGGATCCAGACGCTCACCCCGTCCATAAGGCTCCGTGCCATCGCTTCTAGCCTGCGCACGTGTAGCCCCACAGTTCCCATAGGTGGTTCGAAAAGCGGTGCCGCATCAAGGTGATCTAGGTAGCTGCACACCAGCTGAGATTCTTCTAGTCGTGTGCCGTCGGACAGTATGAGGCAGGGGACACGACCAGACGGATTAACCTGGTAATAAGGGCTGTCAACCTGTCGGGTCTTAGCGATGATCTGCTCGACTTTATCACCAAGGTCTTTTTCGAGCACCACCATCCGGGCGAGCCGGGCATAGGGAGAGGTCAGCGTAATGTAAAGTTTCACTGAACTATTGATATCACTCATAGATACTGTCCTCAGATTTTTTGTAGACGGGCCTACAGTTGACAACAATTGTATGCCCTACAACCACCTGCCCCGCCCATTGTAGCGAAGAAGTTAAAAACAGGACCTCTATATCCGCTCAATCTTAACCAAGTTCAAGTCGGACTGTTGCGTCTTAAGGGGTGCCTTTTGATTCATGTTTATAATGATTGCTATGTTATTGTTAGTATGCAGATTGCTCGTCTTGGTTATTCTGGCAGTGCCGATAGAGTCTGCTGCGCAGGGTGAGTTACGCATGGCCAGCGATCTTCATGGCCTCGGTCGCGAGTCTGGCCTTCGCAAAATTCCTGTTGTCCTGTTCTTCAGCAGCGTGCATTGTGAATACTGCGACATGGTCCGGGATGAGTTTCTAAATCATCTTTCGACCGACCCGGCGTTTATGAACAAGTTATTGTTACGCGAAGTCCGCATGGACAGCACCCACCCTCTGCTCGATTTCAGCAGACAGTCAATAAGCCACGCTGCCTTTACCGAACAGCGCGCTATCGGGCTCGTACCAACAATTCAATTCACCGATGGTGCGGGTGACATTCTGGTAGAGGACATTGTAGGTGTGACCGCCCTAGGGTTTTATGGGGCTTACCTCGAACAGGCTATCGAACAATCACTTAACATTTTACGTCTGAGAAACTGATCATCGCATGACCACTAGAGTAACGAACGCATCCCAAGCGCCACTTGAGTTTTCCGATCAGCATGTAATGCCAGAGTGGATAGATTTTAATGGCCACATGAATGTTGCCTATTATGTAATGGCCTTCGACCATGGTGTAGACGGGCTAACCAACTATCTAGACATCGGCCCCGAAGGCATTGATGCACGTGGGACATCCACCTTTACCCTCGAGATACATATCAACTACCTCCAAGAACTGCAGCTGGGCGACCCTATAAGCCTGACCTGCCAGCTACTGGATTATGACAGTAAGCGCATCCACTATTTCTTCAATATGTACCATGCAACAGAAAATTATCTGGCTGCAACCTGTGAACAGCTACTACTGCATGTCAATCTTGAAGAACGACGCTCTAGCCCATTTCCAAAGACTGTCTTATCGAAGCTTGAAACATTGATGGCGCTTCACCGCCAGTTACCGCGCCCAGAACAGGCTGGACAGAAGATTGGCATTCGTCGACGTTGAGTCCGCGTCGGCGTTTATTTTCGAATACGTTCGGGTTGTTTCGAAACTTTTGAGAATCGTATGTTACTGCCGTGAATCTTCTGGTTTCCATTCCATCGATACTTCTACACCAGATGGCATCTATTTTTCCCCCTGCCACATAATCTCATAACCTAATTCTTTTGCCTCACTACAATATTCTAGAACACCGCCAAATGCTTCCAAGAATAGGTCTGCCCGATGTGATTCTTCGTGAGACTTAAAGGACTTCCAATACGTGATAAGAGCAAAGTGATTTCCTTCTGGCCCGTAATCACCGACAGATCCTTCCTCACTAACGAAACCGGCATATTTCAATACTTGGCCAGCGATAAAGTCATCGTATGTCGATCTGACTAGGTTACACATTTCACCTATCGCTAACTCCAGGTCCTCACTCCACTCCACCCCCTCTTTGAGTTTGCATACGTTATAAAGCATCACTGCTTCGTAGGGCACTGTGATAGGTCCGAACATTTATGCTCCTCAATCTGTGCTGTCGTGTTATCGAAAGAATTTGCCAATGTGTTTCACAATGACAACAACCAGTGATAAACATCTGTATTTTGATAGGTTACATCTGCATCGTGACCATCTACTTCATAAACAGTTAATTTAGCATTTCCTCCTTGCTCATTGATCGATTCAATCATTCGTTCAGAGTCACCGTACCAAACAATGTCGTCCCCTCTATTGTGAAAAGCCCACACTGGAAGATGTTGAAACCGATGAGATTGGTACTGATTAATTTCAGACACACCCCCAGAAACGGGGACGATACCAGCAAACATATCCGGAAATTCATGCGCGGTAGCCCAGGTCCCAAATCCGCCCATACTGGTCCCAGAGAGAAATGTCTTTCGATCATCAACATCGTAAGTTTCAATCAAATGATTAATAAATGAAAACACATAAGTAGTCCGCCAATAAAATTCAAAAGGACACAAAGGGCAAGCGAGAATGAACTGATACTTGTTCGAATTCTCTTTCAGTCCATCTGGAATGTTGTCCGTCATAACATCAGGTGAAATGTATTCCCCATAATAACCATGCAAATAAACCAATAATGGATATTGGTTGTTGGTTGTATATCCATCAGGCAGAAACAAATTGTATTCACCGCTAAATGATTCTTTATGTACTGCTTCAAAAGTTTTCGCGGTCATGGTTCTCTAACGTGTATAGGACCCAGTGCTTCCATAGTCTTTTCTAGTGTGTAACTCTTTTATAGAGGGAAAGTGCAGTCAATACAGCAAACACTATGGTTCCGCCAATAAGGTGCCCGGCTTGGATGACTGTCATTGTTCCAAGTGTGATGCACATAACGGCAAATGCCAGAATGCATCCATTGAGAACTGACTGCTGTGACTTTGTATCCTCTACTCTTCCTGCAAAAAAAGTAATACAGGCTATTGCGAAGAGTAGTGAACCGAGGAGATGCCGAATTGTGACTGCCACATCAAATGCGTCACCCTTAGCGTAAGGAAATTCATTTTCAGTCATACCTGCTGGGTCAAGGTGCATCCTTAGGCTAATCAACGTTAGCACAACCGCAAAAATTGTTAATGTTCTTTTGTAAGACAATATATCCTTCATAGCCTATATCTCCGTAGTTTCATCTTGAGTCGTTGGTTCATCCAAGTCGCCCATAAAATGTCATTCTCGCTGATTCTGAAAGCGAAATTCCCGGCTCAGTGTTATATGCCAGCACCGCCAGCATACGAGGTTTGCTTCCCTTTGCCGGTGTAACACGGTGTAGTGAATTACGCCCTCGAAACAATACCAGTGATCCCGCACCCAGTGACAGCTTTTCAGAAGGAATCTTACCGTCAAGCACCTTTTGCGAAAGCGGGTAGTTCATATCACCTTGGTCGGCATCGCGCACATCCCTCACATATTCAAAGCCTCCTCCATATTCGGCGGGTTGAATCAACAAAGTAACGGCAAAAGAAGAGTTATCGAAATGCCACCCAAGTTCCTGTCCGTTGCTGGCGTAGTGCAGGTTGATAGACGAGAGCGGATCATCATATTCGTGAAGTTCTTCAATATCGAGTACGGCGCACAGAAAATCGCGAAATTCCAAAGCATCATAAAGCACTCGCAATGCCGAACCGTCTGGAATCTGATCTGTAGTAATGCATCCCTTCGATGAAACTACTTCTCGATTCCGCGGGTGATCGGATGAAAACTCCGGATCAGAAGGTGACAGATAGATGTTGTGGTTCTTCTCGGTAAAGTAAGCCAGATGTTGATTATCTATACCTTCAGCTTTAATGGAGGCCATAGCCGAAGACGTCAGAAAATTATCAAGTACCAATACACCATCGTCATCCAGTTTCCCCTTGCACTGAGTTCTAAACTTTGAATCCGACAATGGGTATTGCTCGAGGTTAACAATGTCGCCTGATAAATTTCTCATTATTATCTGACTCCAACCAATTCAGTTAACTGCCGTTCGACGATCGATCAAAATAGGTGATACGTTCAAAGAACACCCCATCATCTCTGGTTTTTACGATTGCCATCCCACAAAGATCTGTGCCAACCAGCTCCCACCATTCCCAATCCGTCAGAATTCCGTTGCTATCTTGACGCACCTCGTCAGATAGATTCCATATATTGGTCGCACCAAGTAAACGAGTTCGTTTGTCCCAACGGATCATATATTCTGGTAATGACTCCCGATTCACGGGTTTGGGCTCCGCTGGATCATCAAATAGGAAGTCATACGAAGTAGATGAAATCAGCTTATCAGCATCAAGCTCGTACCAGCCTTCGATATACCTTGTTCTCAACTCAAATCTAGTGGTCATTATTGTTTTGCCAGTCTTACTCCCAACACCCCACTAAAACCGTCAACTGCCCTACCTTTGCAGCAACGTCCAGGCCAGTACCAGATTAGTCAGCCGCTGGTGAACCCAACCTCCTTCGGGTTTTTATCTTCAGGCCAGCTGTATTACTCAGAACAGGCGAGGTAACCAATCTGGCATTCGTCGACGTTGCGTGCCGACCTCAACGTTTATTTTCGAAGACGTTCCAGGATGCCTTCGAGTTCATCGAGGCTGTTATATTCAATAATCACCCGGCCGCCCTGACCACGCTGCTCCAAACTGACTGGCGCGGCCAGCTGTTGTGAGAGCTCCTCTTCCAACTGACGTAAATCAGCGTCTTTAGGTGCGGTTTTGCGCTTTTCCTTACGTTTGCCACTGAGATAGCGCCGCACCAACTGCTCGGTCTGGCGCACGGAAAGCCGCTGCTGGATAACCGTGTCGGCCGCGGCCAGCTGCTGCTCACGCGGTAATGACAGGATCGCCCGGGCATGCCCTGCTTCTAGCCGACCGTTCTCGAGATGCACCCGGACAGCCGGGTCTAGATTCAGTAACCGCAATAG
Source organism: Gammaproteobacteria bacterium REDSEA-S15_B12 (assembly GCA_001629395.1). Classification (GTDB taxonomy): domain Bacteria; phylum Pseudomonadota; class Gammaproteobacteria; order Arenicellales; family UBA868; genus REDSEA-S09-B13. The sequence goes on from LUSG01000157.1 coordinate 17,914, forward strand.
GTTACTCACCGCTGCCCTCGAGCGACCTATGCTGTCCGCGACCTGTTGATGGGTCAGACCGAACTCGTCCAGCAGCCGCCTTAGTCCGTTCGCTTCTTCAACCGGATTAAGATTTTCGCGCTGGATGTTCTCGATCAGACCCACCGCCAGCGCTATTTCGTCAGCCACGCGACGAACCACTGACGGGATAACGTCAAGACCGGCCAACTGTGCCGCGCGCCAGCGCCGTTCCCCAGCAATAAGTTCGTAGTCACCTGCCGGGGTCTCCCGCACCACGATGGGTTGCACCACCCCGTGTGTGCGGATCGAGTCCGCAAGCTCAGTTAAAGCGGTCTCATCCATATTGGTCCGTGGCTGATACCGCCCCGGGCGAATCGTCGCAACAGGTAGATAGCGGAGTTCGCCGTCGCTTTGTGCAGCGATTTGATCGACCCCACCTAGCAATGCATCCAGACCTTTACCTAACCTCGCTTTTTTATTCATGGCGCACCTCCTGTCTGCTCAGCCGGGGTATTGTCTTGAGCTGAAGTGGCATCCATCATCTCTCCTGCCAGCGCCAGGTGGGCCAGACTGCCCAGACATTTTTCATCATAGTCGATCACAGGCTTACCGTAACTGGGCGCCTCTGCTAAACGAACATTGCGAGGGATCACCGTACGAAACAGTTTGTCACCAAAGTGTTGGCTCAGTTGCTCCGAGACTTCTCGGGTTAAGCTGTTTCGTCCATCGTACATAGTTCTCAGCAGGCCCTCTATCACAAGACCTGGGTTAGCGCTCTGCCGTACCCGGGCCACGGTTTCCAGCAGCCCCGTCAAACCTTCCAGTGCATAGTACTCGCATTGCACCGGAATCAGCACCGAGTGTGCCGCAACGAGGGCATTGATCGTCAACACATTCAGCGCCGGTGGGCAGTCTATAAAAATGTAGTCGTAGCCTGTTGCGCCTCCCAGTGCCGAACGCAACCGGTAGTTGTCGTTTCCCTCCTCTCCGCCGAGTTCAGCTTGCGCGCCTGCCAATCCGCTCTCTGCCGGCAAGAGATCTAGTCCTTCGCGCACAACGACCACGGCTTCACCCAACGTGCAGGCATCCAGCAACAACTGGTAACTCGAGCCCGACAGATTGACTCGGTCCACACCGCAGCCTACTGTGGCGTTGGCTTGAGGATCCAGATCGACCAATAGCACCCGGCGGTGCATGCGGGCGAGTGACGCACCAAGATTAATAGTGGTGGTCGTCTTGCCGACACCGCCTTTCTGGTTAGTCACCGCAATAATGCGTGTCATATCAGATCAATGGTCATGACCACTTCGAGATCAATTATCAAAAACCACAGCGTGGCGTTCGGCGTTAAGCCCCGGCACCTCAAGCCGTACTACATCAGCCCGGCGGCGGAGTGAATCAGGCAGTTCGCGGATTTCAGTCTCCGGGAAGATGCCCTTCATCACGATCACGCGCACCCCCTCGCCGCAAAGATGTCGGGTCATGTCCATCAGCGTCGGCAGCGCGGCAACCGCCCGCGACACAAGCGTATCAAAATTCTCTGTCGGTCGGTAATTTTCAACCCGGCTATGGACAGCTTCTACGCTGGTGAGTTCCAGGGTTGCACAGGCCTGTCGCAGAAAAGCCACCCGTTTGCCGCGGCTATCAAGCAAGGTCCACTGATCGGACGGTCGACAGATGGCCAGCGGCAGCCCAGGAAATCCAGCGCCAGCGCCAATATCCAGATGACGCTGGCCTTTCAATAAAGGTGCGATTGACAGGCTATCTAGCAGGTGGCGCGACACCGCATCCGAGCGGCAGAGAGCGCCCGTGAGGTTATGGACCTTGTTCCAGGTATACAGCAACTCCAGAAACTGTGTGCAACGCTGAGTGGCCGGTTCATCCAAAGTCCAGCCTGCTCGCGCAGAACCCGTGCTGAGTTGATTGGCCAGTTCCTGCTGATCGTGCAACGGATGGCCTCGATCAGGCCGCAGACTGCAGCGATCGTTTCTTAAGGTACACCAGCAACAACGAAACCGCTGCCGGTGTAATCCCCGAGATGCGGCCCGCCTGACCCAATGTGGCCGGCCGGTGTGCCGTAAGTGTTTGGCAAACTTCGTTGGATAGTCCGCGCACCTGCCAGAAATCCAAACCTTCGGGGATTTTCGTTTCCTCGTGACGTCGACGGCGTTGAATTTCATCCTGCTGGCGTTCAATATAACCGGCATAACGCGCTTCATTTTCCAGCTGCTCGATGACTTCGGGAAAGTCAATTCCGGGCCCAGCACCCGGCAGCGTCACCAGTTCGCGGTAACCGGTCTCCGGCCGCAGCAGCAGGTCTGCCAATCGGGATTCCCGCGTCAGTGACTGACCCAGTAGTTTTTCGGCCGCTTTGGCTGCCGCCGAATCGGGCCGAATCCACGTGTCCTGGAGCCGCTGTCGCTCCCTGACAAACACGTCGCGCTTTTCGTTGAAATACTGCCACCGCGCATCGTTCACCAAGCCCAGTACCCGTCCAGTTTCTGTCAGACGCAGATCCGCGTTATCTTCTCTGAGCTGCAAACGGTACTCAGCTCGCGAAGTAAACATGCGGTAAGGCTCCGTGACACCGCGTGTCACCAGATCATCAATCATGACACCGACATAGGCCTCGTCTCGACGCGGAGTCCATGGCTCAAGCCCCTGTGTACCCCGAGCTGCGTTCAACCCGGCAATCAACCCCTGACCGGCCGCCTCTTCATAACCGGTAGTACCATTGATCTGTCCTGCAAAATAAAGCCCCTCTACAGCCAGAGTTTCCAATGATGGGCGAAGGTCTCTGGGATCAAAGTAGTCATACTCAATCGCATAGCCTGGTCGGGTGATGACGGCCTTCTCAAACCCCCGGATACTCCGAACCAGGTCCCACTGCACATCGAATGGCAAACTGGTAGAAATACCGTTCGGGTAGACCTCGTGTGTATCCAGGCCTTCAGGTTCGACAAAGACCTGATGGGCCGACCGCTCGGCAAATCGCACGACTTTGTCTTCTACCGAAGGACAGTACCGCGGTCCTGTACCCTCAATGACGCCGCTGAACAACGGTGACTGTGTCAGACCGGACCGGATAATCTCGTGAGTACGTTCGTTGGTGTGGGTGATATGACAGGAAATCTGGCGAGGGTGCTGTCTAGGATTTCCTAGAAAAGAAAATACCGGCACGGGTGTGTCGCCGGGTTGCTTCTCCAACGGCTCATAGTCAATGGTTCGCCCATCCAGTCGAGGGGGCGTACCGGTTTTCAGCCGTCCCGTGCGCAAGGACAGGCTGTGTAGATTCCGAGCCAGCGCGGCCGACGGCGGATCGCCCGACCGGCCGCCTTCATGATTGTCCAGACCGACATGTATGCGTCCAGCAAGGAATGTTCCTGCTGTCAGCACTACGGACTTCGCATCAACAGTCAGTCCACTGTGTGTGACGATACCTGTTACGCGCCCGTTCTCAATCACGAGGTCATCCACTGCCTGTTGAAACAGGCTCAGGTTCGGCTGGTTTTCAACACGCTGGCGAATCGCCTGCCTGTACAGTACCCGGTCAGCCTGAGCACGCGTCGCACGCACTGCCGGGCCTTTTCTGGCGTTGAGGATGCGGAACTGTATTCCGGCTCGATCAATCGCCTGTGCCATCGCCCCACCCAGAGCGTCTATTTCCCTGACAATATGACCCTTGCCGATTCCGCCGATCGCGGGATTACAGGACATTTGTCCGATCGTCTCGATGTTGTGTGTAACCAGTAACGTCCGTACACCGATCCGCGCAGCAGCGAGCGCCGCCTCGGTGCCAGCGTGACCACCACCGATCACGACTACATCAAACTGATCTGGATATTTCATTTATCAGCACGCCTGCCTAGTTCTTGCTGTAATAGTAGTCATAAAGGCTGTGGATTCGAGATGTAAACGAACTCGCTTCTGCATGAGAGAGGCTGGTGTCGTCAGGAAACCAGACGGCCGTATAGAGTTTTATGCCGTACTGGTTTTTCAACGCCTTTAATTGGGTATGCAGTTGGGCCCGGCTAAGGTCAGTATGTCGATCCGCCCCCGGCAACCGCAAAGCGTAATGGTAGCCGGACTCGTCTTTCCAATAGTGTATGCTAACCACGTACCGGCCCACCTTGCTGCGTGCCGGCTTGACGAGCCGGTTGTAGTCACTCTCTAGCTCGGTGTAGCGCGCCTTCAGAATCTCGAGGGCTTCGAGTTCTTCTCTCATAATTTCCCGTTCTTTCTTGAAGGCGACTACTTCGTCTGTGTATTCTGCTCTTAGAAAATCCAATTCTTCTTTGGTCAGGCGATATTGCTCGCCAACAGCTCTGAGCTCGCCGCTTAAGCTCGCTTTTTCTTCGGTCAATCTGGCCGCATCTTGCTCAAAACGACGTCGCTCGGCCGCGAATTTGGTCTGCTCATCCTCGAGTTGTTGACGCAAGTGGTCCAACTGTTTCACCTGAGTTTGTAGCTCGGTATTCTTCTGCAGCAACCGGTCTCTCTTTTGCGTCAGCTCCAAATTCTCCTCGTCAACGATGGACAGCTTAAGTTGCAGGTCGCGTCGTAATTGGTTCGTCGCACTGAGTCGATTGGTTAAATCCAGTGTGTCTTCTTCCAGCACCGCTCGATCCACTTGACTCTGTTCTGCAGCCTGCGTCAGTTCCGAATAATCTTCGTGCAGTGCCTGCAGTTCGTTTCTCAGTTTGACGATCTGATTCTGCAGATCGCTGCGCCCGGCTTGAAGCGTGTTGATATCGCCCGAAGCCTGCTCAAAAGCGGCGTTTAGCTGATCGTGTTCTTGCTGCAGGGCGCGCTTTAGCTCGCCCAACGCTGCGAGCTCGGCCCGCAAGGTCGTATTGCGCTCACCCAATCCGGATTTGTCCTGCTGCAGTGCTGACAGTGCGCTGGTGAGGCTATTGATCTGTTCTTTAAGCTGGTCACGAACACTCTCCAAATCCAGCAACCGCCGTTCCTGGCCAATGGTGGTTTCAGCCAGCACAGCCTTTTCTTTTTCGATCTGGGTTTTCTCTCCAGCCAGTGTGTCGTACTGTGCCTCGAGCGCCTTCTTGAGCGTTGCAAGCTCCGTCAATTGGCGGACAAGCGAGCGTTTTTCGGTCGTGAGGGCCGCGTACTGTGTAGATAATTCGGCTTTCTCCGCCGCGAGTTGTTGGCGGGTTGCGAGCGCGTGGTCGCGTTCGCCAGTGGCTTCGGCGAGGTCGTGTTCCAGCACACCCCTGAGAGCGGTAAGCTCAGCCAACTGGCGGACCAGTGTGAGTTTTTCTTCGCTCAATTTGTTGTGCGCCGCTGTTTCAGTATTGAGCGCCTGTTCCAGCCCTTGTGCGGTGTCAGTCAATTGAGAAACCTCTCCTTCGAGACGGTTTCGAACGGCGATCAGCGAGCTGTGTTTGTCCTCCAACGACCGTAGATTTTTTGACAACACTTCTCCGGACTGGATCAGATTTTCTTTTTCGTCCACCAGGCCCTTACGAACTTGCTCCAATGCAGCGATATCTCTTAACAACGTTTCAACTCGGTCTTGCCGTGCAACCGAAATCCGTCGCTCATCATCTCGCTGTGTTTGTACTTCCGACAAGTGCTGTTCCAGCAATGCGATGTCATTGCCCAGGGTGGTTACCTTTGATTCAAGCCGGTCACGCGTACTCAAAAGTGCTGTTTTCTCCAGGGTCAACTGCGCTTGGCTATCGTCCAGTGCTGTGTTCTGCTCAATGAGTACGCGTTTTTCATCCTGCAACACCGTCCGTTCTCCGATCAGGACAGCGACCTCGTTTTCTAGTGCTAGCCTCAGTGATTCAAGCGACTGGTGTTTCTGTTCCAGGCTCAGCAATGCCCCTTCCAGGGTGTCACGCTGAACCGTCAACGTGCCGCGCTCTGCGGTCAGATGATCCCGAAGTTGTTCAAGCGCTGTGACTTCGCTAATGAGTTCACCGATATGTAGCTGCTGTTTTTGCGATGTGGCTTCAGCACGTTCTTTTAGCGCAACAGTTTCGCCCAGTGTGAGTTGCAGAGCCGCCACCTCTTCTCCGAGAGAATTGGTTTTGAGTTCCAGCGCCGTCCGCTCAGTCAATACCTGCTGTTCATAAGCCATGGTCGTGCGCAGCTGTCGGACCAGCTCCATGTTTCGGATCAGGATGATCACCAACGCAAGCAGAAATATCATGACGATAACTGTCATGACATCTGTAAACGAGGGCCAGACGCTGTCCTCGTTCGCGTTGGTCTGGCCCGACGGCGAGACCCGCAGGTCGACAAACCCCGCGTTGTGCATCATCTTTGTGGATCTTGGAGGCGGAACCCTTCCCTGAGGAGCTCGATCATCTGCTCGAGTGAAGCGCTGTTACGCTGCATCTCGTCACGATAACTAACGAGGAGTTCCTTTAGCTCATCAGCCACCTCGGCGTACTGTGCCTGCGAAGCATCAAGCCTTTTCACCAGCGCGGCAGCAGCCCGGATAATGTCGGCGAAGTCCTCGATGACTGTTTCTGGCGTAACCTGGAATCGAGGCAACAAGATAGTTACCGTGGTCTCTTCGACCCGACTGATCACATGCGTCTGTACGTCTGTCAGGCGAAGATAGAAATAACCGAAAAACAAATAAGCCAGAATGGCCGTCATGGTCGTGGATAAAGCAGCCGACATGCCGTGGATAACCATTCCCAAACCACCGACCTCGGTCACGGTGGAAACCATGTTGGAGGCGCCGAAAAGCGATATGGACAAAGAAACAATGGTGCCAAAAACGCCCGTCAATATGAGGACGTTCTGAACAAACTTGGGAAAACTGTTACGGCTCGATTCATCGGCCAGAAGGGTAGCCGCCAATGCATTATGGTTGACCGGCGACCGGCGATGGTGGAGGTCGCGCAACGTACGGTAGCGCCTCAGAATAATGGCACCATCCACAAGACCTTTCTCCGGGTCCACTCCATTGTCTACATTGTCCAAAAACTGCCCGATCGCCTGCTCTTCCCCGCTGTAACTGACGAAAAGGCGCACCAGCTGATACATCCCGGATAAAAACAGCAAAACAATTCCGCCATTGATGAACCAGCCCACCTGAGTCAGTTGATTCCGCAAATAGACCTCCGCCAGAAATTCGCGCTGCCACAGCGCCACCAATAAACAGATTACAGCGAGCGCGGCTAGCTGAATCAGGATAGGCTTGATATAGCTGGTTTGCTGCGTGGACACGGGCATTGTGGGTTGTTGGTCGTTGTGAAACCGCCCTCGGTCAGGCGACGATACGTTAAACCCGATTATCCCATGATTTTCACGGCACCTTCGTGACAAATGGTGACTTTGTCCGGGTTTTCACTGCCTGTGGGTGCCTGTTTAGGCCCAGGCGACACGGGCACCCGGCATCTCGCTTGCCTGTCTATTGGTGCCATATTATACTATATAGTAG
>LUSG01000158.1 GCA_001629395.1 Gammaproteobacteria bacterium REDSEA-S15_B12
GCCGCTATTCGACGCTGCCGCACGCGCTGGAATTGCTTTTTATCTCGGTTATGCTGAACTGATTAGCGACAACCATACGACCAGGCGGTTCAACACCTCGATACTCGTTGACCAAGCCGGCGAGATCGTGGGGAAGTATCGCAAGATTCACCTCCCGGGACATCGCGAGCATGAACCCGACTTCCCCTTTCAACATCTGGAAAAGCGCTACTTCGAGACCGGTGATTTGGGGTTTCCGGTATTCAATACACTGAACACGACACTGGGGATGTGTATCTGTAACGACCGCCGCTGGCCAGAGACGTACAGAATGCTGGGCTTGCAGGGCGTCGAATTGGTCCTTGTGGGTTACAACACACCCGTCCACTATCCCCGCGCACCCGAACTCGATCACCTGCAGGACTTTCACAATCACCTCTCACTTCAGGCCGGGGCCTACCAGAACGGTACCTGGGTTGCGGCTGCGGCCAAAGCAGGCTGCGAAGAAAACTGCGACATGATCGGGGGCAGCTGTATCGTCGCGCCCTCCGGAGAAATTGTGGCCCGCTGTGAAACACTGGCCGACGAACTCATTACCTGGGATTGTGACCTCGACCTGTGCCAAACCATCCAGAACAACATCTTCAATTTTGCACTGCATCGAGAGCCTGAAAACTACGGTCTCATCGTGCAGCCCCAGAATCGCACCTGAAGGACGGATCATCCCCGCGGCCGCACAATCTTGACGTAGCGCGATTTGTCACAGTAAGGTGCTGGTGTTACCGTGGGCGTATGTGTGGAGTCGCGATAGGTTCGACGCCTAATCTCACTCGTCAAACCCACAAAATACAAACTTTTCAGACTTAGATGACCTTGTTTAACGAGGTTGGGTGATTCAGCCAAGGAGACAGTACATGAAGCTCGTCGGGGTCGATGTCGGGGGTACGTTTACGGATGTCATTTTTTCCGACACGGAGTCTGGACGCACTGAAATACACAAAGTGCCAACCACACCCGACGACCCCTCAGACGGTGTCAGCGCCGCAATACACGGGTTGTGTGAGAGACACGCTGTAGCCCCGACAGAAATCGATCATCTGCTGCACGGTACCACGATCGCGACCAACGCTATTCTGCAGCACGATGGCGCTAAGACGGGGATGATCACCACAAAAAACTACCGTGACATCCTTCACATCGGTCGCCACCAACGCCCTGAACACTACTCGATTATGCAGGAAGTCCCCTGGCAGGATCGGGCTTTGGTCCGTCGCCAACACAGATTGACCGCCTCTGAACGGATTGCACCACCAACCGGTGAAGTCCTTACTGAACTGAATGAAGATGAAGTTCGCACTGCGATAGAAGAACTGAAAAACGCCGGTATTGAATCGATTGCCGTGTGCTTTCTTTTCTCCTATCTCAACCCGGCACATGAGGATCGTGCGCGCCAACTTATCGAGGAACAATATCCTGAATGCTTTGTGACGACTTCCTCGTCGGTGTCTCCCCAGTTCCGGGAGTTCGAACGTTTCACTACGGCCACCATGAATGCCTTTATCGGACCCAAAGTCAGAGACTATGTAAATCACCTCGCCACACGAATTGGGGATGATGGCATAGACGCAGACCTCCACGTAATGAGTTCCAACGGTGGTGTCGCGACAGCCAAGATGGTTTCTGAGCGGCCCGTCATGACACTGCTTTCCGGACCAGCGGCCGGCGTACTCGGTGGCGCCTGGACCGGTGAGCTTTCGAACCGGACCAAGCTGATCACTTTTGACATGGGTGGCACATCCGCCGACATCGGAATCGTCAGCGATGGAACCTTTGCCCAGGCCTCAGCCCGTGATACGTGGATCGCAGGTTACCCGCTACTGGTCTCCATGATTGATATCCATACGATCGGTGCAGGTGGTGGTTCTATTGCTTATGCTGACCCAGGCGGTGGTTTTCGAGTCGGCCCCCGAAGTGCAGGAGCAATACCCGGTCCGGCAGCCTATGGCCAGGGTGGTCAGCAACCCACCGTGACAGACGCCAACGTTGTGCTTGGCAGACTGGATAAAGATTATTTTCTCGGCGGGGAAATGTCGCTCGATGAACAGGCGGCTGAACGCGCGATTACTGACCTAGCATCAGCCCTGGGACTGGACGTACCGACTACTGCAGACGGCATCCTAACACTGGTTACCGCAAACATGGCAAACGCCATTCGGTCCCGTACCGTACAGAAGGGAATCGACCCGAGAGATTTCACTCTCGTTGCGTTTGGCGGTGCCGGCCCACTGCATGCAGTGGATGTTGCCCGTGAACTGGGCATGTCAGAAGTGATCATTCCGCCATACCCTGGCATTACGTCGGCAGTGGGGCTGCTCACAACAGATCTTAAATACGACACAATACGCACAGAGTTTCAGGTCAGTGATGCGACCGATGTTCCACGACTCAACAGTGATCTTGCAGCGATGGAAGAGGAACTGACCGACCAGTTTATGACCGACGGCCTGGACCGATCGGCCATCAACTTCCTCCGCTCAGGTGACCTGCGCTATGTCGGACAGGGGTACGAACTCCGGATCACTTTTCCCAACGGATTACTGGACGATGACAGCCTGATGGCTATTTTCGATCGGTTCCACGACCAGCACAGAGCCGAATACGGTCACGACTTTCCTGATAGTGCGATTGAGATTGTGAACGCGCGGGTAACCGGTATCGGACAGATGCCGAAAATTCGACAGCCTGAAAGTATCGATGCAGGTTCCAGGGAATCAGCACTGATCAAGACCGGTGCCTGCATGTTTCGGGTCGGCAATCAACTCGAGGAATTTGACACGACGTTCTATCAGAGAGAAATGTTACCTTGGGAACAACCAATTGCAGGTCCTGCAATCATCATCCAGCAGGATTCCACTACTGTTGTACCTCCTGCAAATGAATTTGTTTCGGACATGGCAGGCAATATGATTATCAGCATCGGAGAACAAGCATGAACGACACGGCGACGGCAGAACTGCAACTGGATATCGATCCGGTAACCGCAAGCGTCATTCAGGGCGCACTGGAAAATATTGCAGTCGAAATGGGCTACAAACTGATGCGCATGTCGTACTCATCGATCATCCGTGAATCTGAGGATTTCGGTGCAGGACTGGTTGATGCGTCTGGCCCGATTCCGGGTTATGTACGGGGGATGCTTAAGACTCTAGAAGACCGGGGAGACACGATTCGACCCGGCGACGTCATCATGCACAACGAGGCCTATGGTGGTGCCAGCCATGGACCGGATGTGGGTTTTATCGTGCCAGTATTCGACGATGACAGCCTTATTGGTTATTCGGTCACCACAGCTCATCATCTGGATATTGGAGCCCTGTCGCCGGGCAGCTGCGGTATCGTGGACGCTATCGATGCCTATGCCGAGGGACTTCAGTTCAAAGCCATAAAAGTCTACGACGAAGGTCGGAAAGTGGATGCTGTTTGGCACATGCTGCGTGACAACATCCGCGCATCAGATCTGGTGGTTGGTGACATGGAAGCGCAGGTCGCAGCGTCCCAGATCGGTGCCCAGCGGTTTCTCGCACTGGTCCAGCGCTATGGTGCAGATACCCTCGAACGTGCCTGCGACCAGGTTATGAATCATGCAGAGCGCCTCATGCGCTCAGCAATCGCCAAAGTGCCGGACGGCACCTACCAGGCAACCACCTACATTGATGGATTCCTGGACAGCAACGACACGACTAAAAAAGACCTCCCAATTGTCGCCACGATCACCGTAGTCGATGATGCAATGACCGTCGACCTCACAGGAACCGCCGACCAGGTCGCCGACAGGCCGATCAACATGCCCTTTGTAGGTACCGTAGACATTGCGGTCTGGCTGACGATCCGTTCCGTACTGCTGGATACCGCTGTACATGGACATATTCCGGTTAATGATGGTCTGTGCCGGCCTATCAAGATCATCGCACCGGAGGGATGTCTTGCAAACCCGATATTCCCGGCGCCCACGATCGCGCGTTTTTGCCCCGGCAACCAACTCGCGGATACTGTCATGAAGGCGCTGGGCCAGGCCGTCCCTGCGCAGGTTTCCGCTGGTATTGGAAACCTCAGAGTTATCGCGTTTTCGGGATTGGATGGCGATGACTACTGGGTGCACATGGAAATCTGTGAAGGCAGTTATGGCGGTCGGGAAGGCATGGATGGGATGGATGCTGTCGACACGCTGTATGCCAATACCCGCAACAACCCGATAGAAGATATTGAATCTCACCTGCCGCTACGCGTTTCTCGTTATGAACTTCGCGAAGATGTATGCGGTGCCGGCAAATGGCGAGGTGGACTCGGCTCTATCCGGGAGTTTACGTATCTCAAAGACGGTGGTGGCTCAATCGAAGGCGAAGGCCACAAATACCGCCCGTGGGGTTTTCAGGGTGGCTCAGATGGTCATACTGCAGGCCTGACGCTAAGGCATGCGACAGGTGAGTCTGAATCTTTGCCTTCAAAAATGCCACATACCTCGGCCAATGCCGGGGACAGTTTTATCTGTGTTGGGCTGATTTCTATTGATACAGCCCTAAATGATTACGGTGTGGTTATTACGGATACGCTGCACCTCGACGAAGCAGCGACCGCCCATCACCGGTCCGGTACGGCTTGATCCACCTGGTAAAGCGGGCACCCGGCCAACAATTTAGTTTAATAGGCTTTAACTCAACGAATCTCGACAATCATCTCGACTTCAACCGGAATATTCATCGGCAATGAACTCATACCGACAGCTGAGCGGGCAGCTCGTCCCGCATCGCCGAACACCTCTACCATAAGATCGGAGAAACCATTGATGATGCTGGGATGGTTTTCGAATCCCGGCTCAGCGTTGACCATTCCCAGCACCTTGATAACACGCTGTACACGATCAAGATCTCCAATATGGTTTTTCAAGGTCGCCAGCAGGTTCATGCCCACTAAGCGGGCCGCCTGATAAGCCTCTTCCTCCGAACATACTGTGGGTACCTTACCGACTATGAAAGATCCATCTGGTTTGTTGGTACCGTGGCCCGACAAGTACACCAAATTACCAACCGTATGGGCACCGACATAATTACCCAGAGGTGCCGGGGGTTCCGGCAGTTCAATTGAAAGTTCCGCCAGACGGTCATCTATTGCAGACATGCGTCCTCCTTATCCAAGTCGACAGTGATTGTTGTTAAAGACATATGTGAACCATAAGTATATGTCTGTCTGAAAATTATGAATTTGTTCACACACATCGCCCGCCGTCAACCTCGAGGGCTACACCAGTCAGAAACTCTGCGTCGTCTGATGAAAGGAAAAGCATGGTCTGTGCAATATCATTGGCTGTGGAGAAACGACCTAATGGGATCGTCGCCTCGAATTTTTTTCTATTTTCAGGCGTATCCGGAACACCCATAAACGTCTCGAGCATGCCGGTTTCACCGATCACCGGACAAATCGCATTGACCCTGATCTTATCCGGCGCCAACTCGACAGCGAGGGCCTTTGTCAGATTGCTGACTGCGCCTTTTGAACTGCAGTAGACGGCAAGTCCAGGACGCGGCCTCAGTGCTGCTGTAGAAGAGGTGTTGATAATACAGCCACCCCCATTCCGGCGGAAAACCGGTAGTGCTTCCTGAATTGCTATGAAGACTGCTTTGACATTGACATCATAAACACGGTCAAACTCGTGATCCGTGACCGTTGCGAAATCCTTATTCGGGTGCGAATAACCGGCATTGTTGATCAGGATATCGAGCCGACCACCCAGTTTCTCAGCGGCGTCTATCATGTTCCGAGTATCGTCCCTGGAGGTGACATCAGCATGGACATACACGGCCTTACCACCAGCTGAATTGATCGAGTCAGCCACTGATTCACCTGCCTCGTCACTGATATCCGCAACCACCACCGCCGCACCTTCTGTCGCAAAAAGACGTGCAGTCCCTGCCCCAAATCCAGACGCTGCCCCTGTAATAACCGCTACCTTGCTCTGTAAACGCATCAGTCTACCTCTCGCTTTAATTTCACATCGTGCCTTGTCGTGGCGTGTATATGCCTAATCATAGGTTAACACCAGGACTGACTCCAATTCAAAGATGTGGCGACCACATGTTTCAGCCCTACGAATTCGTGGACGCGGTCGGTCAATCTTGATCTTTTTCGCCACGCTTCACCTGGCGGTCTTCAATGCGGTCAATCGCCTGATTCAGGTTCTTCCTGCGCTGTGTGGATCCTTCAGAAAACAACTGTACCTGGCTGACCGTAGCGACTTCAAGGTTGGTGCAGCCAACACCGATTAAACGGATGGGTACTGTCGGACCCGAACGCTGCAATAGACCGCAGGCGGCCATTGCAATGGCCTGCCCGTCATCAACGGGGTCGGACAGGGTCACGCGTCGACTGCGAAGCGGGTATCCGCGTGGACCAGGTGCTGTCCGCCGACCTTCTTTCCACTTGAGAACCACCGTTCGTGCACGAATGCCGTCACGCCTTAATCGGCGGGCGACCGACTCAGCATGCGTGCGAATCATCGACTCGAGCAGAGTATGATCCGCAATGTCCTTAGCAAACGTATGCTCTTCACCGTAGGAGACGGCATCTCGATAGGGCTCTACATCACGAATGTCCTCTCCCCGTGCAAGTTGTGCAACTTCTACACCCCAGTCACCCAACTGCCCCCGCAGAACTGTATCCGAGGTTCGGGCAAGATCACCCAGTGTGTGGAACCCTGCCGCCTCGAGCCGCTCGGCAGAAACCGGACCGACACCCCAGATTCGGCTGACCGGCAGAGGGTCGAGAAAGAACCTGACATCGCACTCCTTCACCCACTTCAACCCGTCAGGCTTAGCAACCTGACTCGCAATCTTGGCCACCATCTTGATCGGCCCAATACCCACTGACACCGGTAGGCCCAACTCTGAATGAATACGGCGCCGGAGATTCTCACCCGCCGTTGCGGGATCACCCAACAACCGCTCAGTCCCTGTCAGATCAATAAATGCTTCATCCAGCGACAGCCGCTCGACCAGGGGTGAAAATTCCTTGAATATTTCGAATACCCGCCGGGATTCCCGGCTATACAGCGGCATATTTCCTTTCACAAAAACCAGGTCCGGGCACTTGCGACGCGCCTCAAAAGAAGGCATAGCTGAATGCACACCGAATTGCCTCGCCTCATAGCTGGCTGCTGCGACCACGCCACGCGCGCTGCTGCCCCCTACCGCAAGGGGTTTACCGCGGAATTCCGGGTGATCGCGCTGTTCGACAGAGGCATAGAACGCATCCATGTCGGCGTGCATGATCACAGTTGTCGAGGTTGGCACAGGATTCTCAATATTCAGTCAGCCCCCAGGACACCGGGTCTGTCTATTTAGAGGTTGTCAACTATGGTAACACTGCACCCGACTCGATCTATCTGGAATCCACGATTAAAGCCAGTGTCGCGACTACGATTGCGGATAACGTGTAGGCAGCCCGGCCAGCGTTCAACATGCCGGCGAGCTGCCTGCCCGAGTTCGCGGTACCATTCCGGTAGGGGTGGGTCCCCACATTCCTGGGCCAAACGGTCATAGTAGTTGTATTGTTCGTCATCAAGTGCATGAAAATTTCTCTGGAGAACACCGGCTGACCGGAGTTGTTCGGCACGTATATCCTTCACGTCGTGCATCCGACAAACACTCGGTAGCTCGAATTCGCCATCCAACATTCGGGCAAACCATCGTGCCTGGATCTGAAAAATAGGGAACGGTATGATTTTAAACGGCAGTCCGATCAGTGCCAGTGTCGGGTGCGTGATGCAGAGCAGATCCTGATACAGTGGTGTGACCCAGTTATCTCTGACCCGGATCAGATCCTCGGATAAAAACCGAAAGCGATAATGGTAACCCGTCGCAAACACGAGGCTATCAACAGGCCCAATAAGCGTCTGATCCTCAAGTTCTATTCGGCCGTCATCCATCAGGCGCCTGATGGGCCCACTCGAAGTAACATTTTTCAGGTGTTCTGTCTTTTTTGAGCGGACTAGCTTGTCACTGCCACACCAATAGACCCGTTCGGCAGCAACCGCGATCTCTTGACTCAGGTCTGCGCCAGATGACGCAGTACCGACTATTGCGACCTGCATTCCGGCAAATCCATCGGGCGACCGGTAGTTATGACTGTGCACACAGTGGGCGGGGAAATGATCAAATCCTGGAATGTCAGGGACCCGCGGCTCGCTATAGTGCCCGTTACAGACCGTCAATGCATCGAATACCTCAGTGACCGAACCGTTCTCACCATCTATTGTCAACAGCCACCGGTCTTCATGCACCGCCTGCACCACTTTAGTGTTGAATCGAATCAGACGTCGTATCGAGAATGCATCTGCAAATCCTTCCAGGTAACACAGCACCTGTGCGTGACCCGGATAGCGGGGCCACCCATCGACACCACCACCTGACGAATCAAACGGAAAATCGAAAAATGCCATCAAGTCACGCGGCAAATTGGTGCGCAGCGATGCATGCATAGATGCATGCAATCGCGGACCGGTCTGTCCTAATGGATCAGGCTCTGATGCGGCCTGATATATCCAGATACCCCCTAGCCGGGACGACTGCTCAAATATGCTGACCTCGTGACCGGCTTTTGAAAGTTCGCTTGCCGCGACTAGGCCCGCGGCACCGGCTCCGATTACGGCGACTTTCAAAGTTGCCATCTCGCGAGCAGTAAAACCTTGAGCCCCGTTATCAGCGCCATTTGTGTGCCGTCAGCCAACAGAGACTTCATTGATCAGCGTGTCCGTGTGCTTCAAGAAACTCGAGCAGCAAACGGCCCACCCCGGCGGGTTGCTCCTGCTGGACCCAGTGACCCGCGCCTCTGATCAAATGAACACCTGGCACCTGCGAACAGACACCCGCCTTGAACTTTTCGAAGTCACCCGGTTTCTGGTAAACCCCCCAGTCACTGCTGCCCGCAATAAAGCAGGCTGGCACATCGATACGCTGGCCGGCAAACAACATCAGCTCCCGCTGGTAGGCCCCGGAGGTAGCACATCGATACCAGTTCAGACCACCCTGAAAGCCAGTCTTAGCAAAGGCACCGCTGTAAACCAGCAACTCCTGGTCAGTCAGCCATTCGCATCGTGCTATCTGGCTACGGCCTGGCATGTACGGCGCGACGGTCTCGGCCATATTCTGATCAAGATCCATGATGTAGTAGGTCGGCATCTTCGCCAGTTCCTCAGCTGACCAGGCTGCCAGCGGATACGGCCTGTTGTCGGGCCAGTCAGCACTCTTATAGTGAAAATAAGCCCTCAGAAAGTCGTGTACACCCTGAGCACAGGCGTGCATGTCAGCGTTAGCCTCGGCAGTCGAGTAGTACCACTGGTAGTGCTTGCGCGGCCTTTGAAGGGTTGCTAGCTGGTCGTGGATCAGGGTACCTGAGTTGCTGGAGACACGGGGTGGACCGGCAAACGGTGCACTCATCATCGCGACCGAACAAAATACATCGGGGCGCAGCAAAGCACAGTACGCGGCAACGGGTGAACCAAAATCGTGGCCGACGATCGTAGCAACTCTGCCGATGTCCAGCGCCCATACAAGCCCCAGTACATCACGGACAAGATTGAGCATCCCGAAAGCACGCACGTCAGCGTCGTAGTCGGCTTCCCAGCCCAGTGTCTCGCCGTACCCGCGCTGGTCTGGTGCTACCACGTAATAACCGGCCTGTGCGAGTATGGGCATCACCTTCCGCCAACTATAGGCCAGTTCAGGAAAACCGTGCAGCAACATGACACACGGACGGTCTGTTGTTTCAAAACCAGCCTCGAGCACATGCATGTTCAGACCGTTGCCGTTGTCGACTTGACGGGAACGAAGGCCTTCCGGTAGTGGGATCATTGCCAGTTGAATCTGAAGAATTGAGGAGAACTGCTATTTTTTGTCCGCGAACCGCCTCCTGGCTGCAGCTGCAGTCTGATTTGTACCGCTTAACTGACTCTGATCCGCATCAGCGTAACTACCGACCTTATGCAGTGCGCCGGCAATAGCGTTAACGGCTTCTTTGACCATAGCGGAGGCTATCGGCGGATTGGTAGCACACCGTTGCGCCAGCCCGAGTGCGACCTCGACTGATTTACCGGGTTCCGCCAATCGACTGACAAGCCCCCAGTCAAGCGCCTGATCCGACGACATTTTCTCACCCAGAAGACAAATCTCTTTGGCTCGAGCAGGACCGACCAACGTCACCAGCCGCGGCAACGCACCCCACTGAAGGTTCAGACCCACCTGCACCTCCGGAACAAACAGGTAAGCATCGCTCGCCAGTACACGCCAATCACAGGCAAGACCCAGTGCACAACCCGCACCAACCATCATGCCCTCGGCTGCGGCAATGGTAATTTGAGGCAGATCCTCCCAGGCCTGACACAGCCGTACACCACGATAGAACCGTCTCCGAATCTCAAGGTCGCTCATTGCCTCGAGTTCCCAGTTCTGCGCATCTTTCAGATCAATACCTGATGAGAATGCGGCGCTTGCACCAGTCAGCACCACACTTCTGAGGGTCAGATCTTCTGCAAGAAGTTTTGCAGTATCGGTCAACTCCGTGATCATTTTCTGATCAAACGCATTGAGCGCACCCTTACGATCAAAGCGAACGATCATGACATCGTCAGACCTTTCCAATGTTACGTAGTCTTCCATTCTCAAATCCTCTGTGTAAAAAGCTTGTTGCTTATCTCAGACAGTACTGTGGCGACTCTAAACCGCAATACTGTGACAAAGCAGGGTGAATCAATCAGGCATCTGGATCGTAACGCTCGAGTCCTTCGATCTGCTCACCTGGTGCGATATTGCCGCGCAGCTCAATGACATTTCGATCGGGGTCACGAATAAAGACAGACGCGGCATCGCTACGACCAAACGACACGGGCCCCTGACTGATCGCAATATTTTGTTCTTTGAGCGCATAAAGCGCTTTGCTGATCGACCCCACATTGAGTGCCATATGGGTATAACCCGTATGCTTCTCAGGCACATCCATGAGAATGTTCTTGCCGCCGGTCAAATCCACACCGTTGTAGACCAGATTGAGTTCTATACCGTGGCTGTTTCGAAGTATTGTCACGCTATCGCCGTCTGCCCGGCGCTCTACCTTGAAACCGAGCTGCTCATAAAATGCGATTGAGCCAGTCTCATTGGTGACTCGAATACCTAGATGATCTACGTTTGTGACTTCAATCATTGCCTTCTCTTCTCCTCCGATTTTCTGACATTCTGGCAGACCTTGTCCTTGAACAGCAATGTGTACAGTCAGGTCGCCAAAATCCAGGTTGAAGTTGGTAACTCCACATCACACAAATTGCGATGATGTGCTACATCCGCCTCGGTATGTAGCGTGAAAAAAAAGTACCGACCAGCATCCAGCCAGCTGCACCTACAAAAATAACCGGCAAGGCGAAGAACTTAAGCAAGACTGCAAAGAATCCGGGAACAGCAAGGTTAGCGACATCGCGATAGGTCTGAAATACACCGGTCATTTCAGAACGCTCAAGTGGATGAACTGCACGGAGAAAAAGCACGTGACCTGACCCATCGAGCATCGTCGCACCCAGTGCCGCGAATGCAAGTAAAACAATAGCCACTGTTGGCGTGCCGGATACTGCAAAAACCAACAGACTCATCCCTGCGGCCACAGTAAACCCCATGTACATCAGCCGGCGCAGCGAATACCGGCGAGCAAACCAACCCCAAAAAGGCAGCGTTAATGTCCACGCTGATCCGATGGAGACAATTGCTGCGCCCATTAACTCTCCCAGTCCCGACTCGCGGGCATAAATCGGTGTGTAAATAATAAACATCATCCACCAACTGGAGCGAGTCAGAATGAGACCCCAGGCGAGCCGCAGTCGGGGCTGCAGAAAAAAACGACCGATGTGGCGAAGAGGATTACCGGCCGGTAAAAGTCGCTCGGGTAAGGACATCTGCTGAAGGCCCAGCCATCTAAAATAGATCAGTGTCGCAACGGTGCCCCCAATTGCAATCAAGTAGGGTAACCAATCAGCTACCCGGGACTGCAGATAAACGCCTAGCCACGGTCCGATTGAAAGCGCAACAATCGCAGACACCATACGCAGCGGCTCAAATTCAGGCAGTTGACGCCGCGGTATGCGCTGCATGACATAAAGACTAAGTACCACTTCCATCGAAGTAACACCAAATACGTGCAGTACCATACCCGCAGCGAAACTCCACACTGCCTCGGTCCATAAAAGAACGACTGAAGCTACCATCGCAAAAACGCTGAGGAGAAAGCAACGGTGTAGTCCTGTTCTCTGAAGAATCATTGGAACACTCAGGCTAACAGCGACGCCACAAGCACTGACCATAAAAAACAGCACACTCACAAGCTGAGCGTTACCCATGAGCGACAGAGCCTTTAGCGGCAGCACCGAAAGCAGCACCGCACGCGCACTTGCACAAACAAAAAAGAACCCAGCAAACGGTAGGTAGCGGAAAAAGTTGGACATTATTCAGTCAGTCCGCACCGATTATCCTGATATTTCTTAAATCAGGATCGGCATCATTGGGTTACCAGGGATCGTAACGTTGAGTGATGTCTTCCAGATTTAGCTTGTGATGTTCGACCCCGTGAGAAACGGGCCATCCAGAAACTGATCCAGCCAACTTTTGCTGGCACTGGCAAAAAGGTCATGGTTTTTCAACTGCTCTTTATGATCTTGCGCACCACATAATGAGAGTTTCGAGCTACCGGTTTCGGAACTGCACCAACGGTCTATCATCTGTCGCGTCATTTCTGGGTGAAACTCAATTCCGAATATGCAGTTGTTGTAGACAAATGCCTGTCCTGGAAAAGAACTGCTGCCAGCGAGGTGGATCGCACCGGCTGGTATTTCAAATGTCTCGGCGTGCCATTGATAAAACATCGTCGGCACGGGAAGAAATACC
>LUSG01000159.1 GCA_001629395.1 Gammaproteobacteria bacterium REDSEA-S15_B12
CCACCTGGTTGCCCAATGCGGCCGGGACCATGCCGGCACCGACTGCAGCGGACGAACCACTGGACGATCCACCCGGCGTGCACTGGGCGTCAAAAGGATTGGTCGTGGGGCCGGGCAGCATAAACGCGAATTCCGTGGTGACTGTCTTTCCCAGTATGATCGCGCCAGCAAGTCGAAGCGCGTCAACTGAGGCAGAATCCATGTGGGTCTGCCTACCCTCGTATATGACGCTGCCCAGTGCTGTGGGCATATCTTTAGTCTGAATTACATCCTTTATACCGATCGGCATGCCGTCGATCGCCGATAACGGTCGGCCAGCTTTGTAGCGTGCGGAGGATTCGTCTGCGGCGATGCGTGCATTTTCGGTATTCAAGACCACCCATGCGCGGACCAAGGGTTCTTTTTCTTCGATTGTCTCCAGGCAACGCTCGAGGTAGGCCCTGGGGGTGTCACTACCGTCCTTAAATTGAGCAATGGCGTCATAAAAGGTCCGAAGACGACAGTTCTCAGGGTCGTAGGTGTTTGTTCCAGATGTTGTCATAGCCTTTCTCTCCTTGAGACCTTCATAACATGATTAGAGTGCAGCACTCACCTGATCCGAAAGATAACCTGGGTTAGCACTGAGATTTACCGCAACGGATCGAAACCAGGCCTATTCGTCAATTCTCCGACTGCTGGAGCAGAGCTGGGGACGAACAGTGTCAGCAATGACGATGCCGGGTCCTCGACGGTCACAAGATTGACGCTCATCCGTTCTCGCTTTTCGAGTGACGATAGTTGTTCAGGGCGACTGTCGGGATATACCGTGTCTATTCGCCCCAGACTTCGCGCAGGAACGATACCCAGTTCTCACCCAACACCTTGCGAATTCGGGTCTCGGACCAGCCGCGGCGGACCATAGCGCCGGTTAGATTGGGAAACTCCGAGAGCCGCTGCAAACCGATCGGCTGCGGCGCTACATCCCAGTCTCGGACGATCAGCCTGCGGCCGTGTCCCTTGTCCAGGCTGAGCCAGTCAAAAAATGCAGCATCTTGCCCCTGGGTAAAATCCGTGCCAATACCAACCCGGTCCTCGCCCACCAGGTCAACTACATAGTCGATCGCTGCAACACAATCATCGACGCTTGACTCAGCACCCCGAGGCAGGAATGACGGGTAGGTCGTGACGCCAATGAAGCCACCGTGCTCAACAATCAGTTTCAGCTGAGCATCGGTCTTGTTGCGTGGGTGATCGAGCAGCGCCGACGGACAACAGTGGCTGTAAGCCACTGGTGCCTTTGAATATCGGATCGCGTCTTCACTGGTCCTTGCACCAACGTGCGACAGGTCGACCACCACACCGACCCGGTTCATCTCATCGATTAAACCGCGCCCGTAATCTGAAAGGCCGCTGTCGTTGGTTTCATAACAGCCACTGCCGACGAGGTTCTGGGTGTTGTAAGTCAACTGCATTACCCCTACGCCAAGCGACTTGAATACGGCAACGAGTTCCAGCCTATCCTCAACGCCACTGGTGTTCTGCCAGCCGAGGATAATGCCAACCCGGTTCTCACGTTTGGCCTTTTCTATGTCGGTCGTCGTGTGTACTGGCAGCAGGATGTCTGCGTGCTCGTTGAACCATGACTTCCATTGGGCCACATTCACCAGTGTGTCGTGTAACCCTTCCCAGACGCTGCAGGTACAGTTGACAGCGGTGATGCCGCCGCTGTGCATGTCTTCGAAGACCTCTCGACTCCACTTTGAGATCACCAGGCCGTCAACGACGATAGCATTCCGATGAAGTTCTTCAGCATTCATGAATAATCGTTCTCAGGTGGTTCGGGGGTTCTTGAGCAGACGTCCCGTCCGGGAACCGGTGCCAGCACCTGCCTGCCAGGCGATGGCACCATTCACAATCACGCAGTCGATACCAGCGGCAGCGCGGGTCGGCTGTTCGAATGTTGCCGAATCTGCAATACGCGAACTGTCAAAGACGACAAGGTCGCCAAAAGCCCCCGCCTGAACGACGCCGCGCCCGGCAAGCCCAAAAGTCTGGGCTGACAGCCCAGTCATCTTGCGCACCGCCTCTTCGAGTGGGAACAGCTGGCGGTCCCTGCTGTAATGGCCAAGAACACGAGGAAACGTCCCCCACAGCCGTGGATGAGGATGCGTGTCGTGCGGGATACCGTCCGAACCAATCATACCCATGGGATGGGCAAGGATTCTCTCGACATCATCTTCTTCCATACAAAAGTAGATACCGCCGCCCGGTTGTAGACGCATCATGGCCTGGGCCAGGGAACAGTCCCATTCCGCGGCGATGTCTGCCAAATCACGCCCGCCCGCCTCAGGAACCGCAGTAGACCAGCTGACGATTATCCGGCGGGATGGTTCTATCAACTCCTCCAGCAGCACAGTCGAGCCGGCGACATAGGGGTACACATCGAAGCCGACGGTCTGTTCAGCGGCCGCCGCTTCGATACGGGCCAAAGACTCGGCGCTGCGACCCCACACCGCCTTGCTCTGGCACTTGTGATGAGAGACCACCACGGGACAGCCCGCCCGGCGGGCCGTGTCGAAAGTTTCATCGAGCGATTCGAACAGCTGGTCGCCCTCGTTTCGCATGTGGGTGGCGTAGACTCCCTGAAACGCAGGCAATTCTCGGGCCAGTGCTTCGACCTCTGCTGCTGGGGCTGCTTTGTTGGGTGGGTAAAACAGCCCAGTGGAAAATCCAGCTGCGCCAGCGGCAAGACTCTCACGAAGGAGAGTACGCATCTGCTTGATCTCGGCCTGGCTCGCTGGCCGGTCTAGCCGATCCATCGCCCCACAGCGTAGAGTCGAATGTCCGATCAGCGGCACTGCATTGATCGCTGGTGGCCGGCGGGTGAGCTCGGCCGAATAAGCGTGGAATGTCGAAAACTGTGCACTATTATTTTTGTCTGAAATCACCAGGTCCAGCGGAGGAGGCGGCGCCTGGTCGCTGACCCAAGGTGACAGGCTGACGCCACAATTGCCAACCACCACAGTGGTCACACCTTGACTCAGCTTTGGTGTCACTTCCGAGTTAGACAGCAGTAGTCGATCATCGTGGGTGTGGACATCGATGAACCCAGGCGTGATCACCTTGCCTTGGGCATCGATCACTGCATCCGCTTTTTCCACGGTCAGGTCACCAACCGCAATAATACGATCGCCCTGTAGCGCAACATCGGCTGTTATCGCAGGGCAGCCTGTCCCGTCGATGACTTGCCCACCGGTGATCAGCAGATCGCACCGATCTAGTGTTTTGTTCATGCTCTGTACATAGGTGATTACGTCATCTTTTACAACAGTCTCAACCGCGTAATGCAGTTCAGCGGCGCGGTCTCGGCTAGGTATAGGTTTCCGGCAGTGTCCCCGCCCACCCCGTGTGCGCCGAAGAGAACTGGCCGACAGCGTCCGATCAGGGTGCCGTCCGACGACAGCATGGAGAGTCTTGGAATCTGATCAGTCACAAAGACATTACCGGCGGGGTCTACGTAGATATCCATCGGGTGAAAGAAATCCGTCCAGGCCTCGATGAACTGGCCTTTCAGATCGAACAGCTGGACACGGTTGTTCTCTCGATCTGCGACCAGCACCCGCTCGGCTGGGTCAACCCAGACCGCATGTGGTGTGGTGAACTCCCCCGGACCATCTCCAGGTTGGCCCCAGGAAAAGCGAAACGATCCGTCGGCCGCAAAACAGTGCACCCGCGAGTTGCCATAACCATCCGAGACATAGTAATCACCGTTCGGCGCCTGGGCGATATCAGTCGGGTGGTTAAAAGGCTGGTTAAACTGTGGTCGATGTCTTTCACCCAGGCGGAAAC
>LUSG01000016.1 GCA_001629395.1 Gammaproteobacteria bacterium REDSEA-S15_B12
GTGTAGGTCAACTATTAGGCCTTGTTGAGTTCTGTTTTGGCTGCGTAGTCAATCTGCTTGGCTGTCGAGGGGGCGTTGCCTGCCGGAAGCACGGAGTAGAAAAAGGTGACACGTTCTTGCGCCTCGTAAACAATCTTCGTGTCGCGCGGTACCCACAGTACATCTCCCGGATCCGCTTCGAACACTTTATCGCCAACCCGTAACGTGAAATGTCCCTCGAGGATGTAGATCACCTCGTCGTAGGTGATGTGCCAGGGGATGCTGCAATCCTCAAACACGCCGATCCCGGCGCCCAGTTCTTCAGAAAACGACGTATTCACCAGGCCAATTGTTTTCATACCGTTTACCGGGTCTAGATTCAGATCCTCTTTACGGAAAAGTTTGGTTTCATACATGGTGTGTCTCCTTTTCGAAGTAGTACCTAACCTGGTGAATTTACCTGGGTGTGCCTACTATTCTTAGATAATATCGATATCCAACTCATTGCGGTGGGGTTTTCAGAGCATCCGAAGAAAGGATGGGGTATACAAGATGTATATCCCACACCCTTCTTTTATTTAGCTTTCAATGGGTGTTTTCTTTGGGTTTTGGGGGTTTTTCGGTTGGGAAGATAGAGTCCCTCCCGGCCCTCACACGCTTGTGGATGCTTCTGCCAAACAGGAATAAGATACACGAAGTCTTAACATTTACATGGAAGGAGTTACCTATGCCAAAAGGATATTTAGTCGCACATATTCGGGTGCATGATGCAGAGGGATTCAAAAAGTTTGCAGAAATGGCAATGCCGGCAATTGCTGAGTACGGCGGTAAAGTTCTTGTTCGTAATCCCAACCCTGAAGTAAGAGAAGGAAGTGATTCCGGGGTTGCTGTCGTTATAGAGTTTGAGAGCATTGAGAATGCTCGGAATTTCTATGAATCAAGCGAGTACACAGCAGCAAAGGCAGTACGTGAATTAGCAGCAGATACCGATTTGATATTAGTTGAAGGAATGTAAAGAAGCCTTAAATCAGAAAAGGAAGGAACAATGAAAAAGCTATCCATCATCCGCTTCAAGCCCAAGCCTGAGTGCTTCGATGAGTTTCTTAAGAATATTCTCGCAAACTCACACGAGACAAGAACCGCGAATCCACCAACCCATTACATAATGACCCACGGTGACGAGATTTACGGTGTCGCCATTCGTGACGTCGACGCTCTTCAAGAAAGCGCATCAAAGGGTGTGGAGTGGCTAGATACCCAACGCCACTTGTTGCAGGAGTGGAATGACGTGGACAGGCATACGCTGCCGGTGACGGGCGACCTCGTCGAGGACTGATCGACGGAAAGAATAAACTAATAGGGCGAAAAACGCCTTAGGCACGCCAGTTTTGAATAGCGAGTTGCAGCGAACCGTTGTCAGGGTTACTTTGCATAGTCGCAGAAATTCGTTCTATAATTTTGACCATAACCCAGAGTCCAGGGAGTAGGTCTTCTACCTAGCTATTTCTCCTTACCGAGCTCATGGAATCTACAAAACCGACCCGAAAACTTGCGACGATCCTGGCAGCTGACTGTGTAAATTTCAGCAAGATGATGGACGTCAATGAAGAGTTGGCGCTTCAGAATATCAAGGCCTGCCGTAGTCTGATAGATCCGATCATCAAGGAACACGGCGGCCGTATTTTTCACACCGCTGGCGATTCCGTGATTGCGGAATTCAACAGTGTGGTCGAATCTGTGAATGCGGCCATCGAATTTCAGAAAATTCTCAACGAGCGGAATGATAACCTTGCCGAAGAATCCCAGATGATATTCAGGGTCGGCATTCACCTAGACGACGTCATCATTGAAGGCGACAACATCTATGGCAGTGGAGTCAATATCGCTGCAAGGCTTGAGGGTCTATGTAGACCTGGCTGCATATTGTTGTCCAGGACGGTACATGAAAAGATCGTCAAGCGGATCTCGATTGCGATTGATAATCTGGGTAACGCAAAACTCAAGAACATTGAAGGCGATTATGAGATTTACCAGATCTCACCAATCCTAAACGATAGGACTGCTTCAGCCGAACAGGATCCGCATGATGTTTCCCCAGCAGATAATAGAGTCGGAAAGTCAATCCAAGATGGTGACATCAAACCCCGCCTGATGTTGCTGCCCTTTAGAAATCTGAACAAAAGTGAAGACAATGATTTTCTCGTCGATGGCATTGTGGATGACATCATCACTGAACTTTCAATGATCAATTCGATTGAGATCATGTCGCGCAACACAACCTTTGATTACAAAGATAATCCCATTGATGTGATAGAAGCTGCCGAAAAATACAAACTGGACTATGTGATCACTGGAAGCATCCGGTCAGCCGGCAATCGCGTACGCATTTCTGCAGAACTGGGAGATCCTGTCTCGGGTGATTCGATATGGAGCGAGCGTTACGACCGGACTCTGGATGATGTTTTTGAGATTCAGGATGAGATCGTCAGCAAAATGGCGAATACGGTCCTAAGCGAAATAGAAGTCACCAGCCTGAAGCGAGCGAAACGAAAACCGACTAATAAAATGACTTCCTATGAGTATCTCTTGCAGGGCAAATTCCACAAGCGAAAGTTAACCAAGGACGACGCCAACATTGCGGTCGATATGTTCACCAGCGCCATCGCGAGTGATCCGAGCAATGGTAGAGCATACGCCGAGCGTTGCTGCACTTGGGCCGATGGAATCGGTCATGATTGGTTCGATGAATCAGACGATGATCTACACAAAAAAATTCGAACCACTCTGGAAGACGCTTACGAACTGACCGACCACGACTGGGACTGCCATCGGTTGCTGTGCAACATTTCTCTGCATCTTGATTTGAATTACGATAAAGCAGAAGAACACGGGAAGAAAGCATATGAACTGAATCCAAATAATCCTACCGTGCTGGCTTCTTACGGCAAATCGCTTGTGCAGAATGGAAAATGCGAAAAAGGAGTTGAATTACTTCGTAAAGCCCAAGAGCTCGATCCTCTTAGCCAGCAACTGATCGACGACTTTATTTGGGGATCCTATAACCTTGGTGATTATGATGCCTGTATTGAATTTTCCGGTAAGATTAGAAAGATCAGGCCGAATACGTGGCTACTGAAAATTGCAAGCTTTGGAGCGCTCAATCGGCAGGAGGAAAGAGATCAGGAGATCAGTCAGTTCATCGAATTTCACGGGAAAGATGAATTGAGCATTCAACTGGAGAAACTTAATTCCAATAATCGAGATATCGGTGAGGTGACAAGGAATTTTGTCTTGAACTAATTTTTGTTCTCATGATAGGTGCAACGGTAAATTGTTTTTGGATTAACTCAATAAGTCGTCAGATTTGCCTTGACAGGGCAGCAAGGATACTTTGTGGGTGAGAACAATTTATTAATAGTTGCATTGGCGCTCTGCCGCGAAGGCAAGTGGGATGCCGCTCACAAAATTGTTCAGCAGGACAGCAGCCAGCTGTCTGCGTGGCTCCATGGTGTGATTCACCAGGAAGAAGGCGACCTCTCTAATGCCCGTTACTGGTTCAATCGCGCTGGTCGGCGTGAACCAAGCCCTACGACTGCTGATGAACTCAATCATTTCGAGCACGAGTTGATTGGCCCAAACGTGGACAAGCTCTAGTTTAGAAGCGTTTGGGATCTGTACTTACGACACAGGCAAGCCGGTGAATTCATTGAGCACGACTGAAAACAAAAGTTGCACAACGGTTCCATCAGACATTGATGGGTTGATTAGGCGTCAGAAATTCGGCTACACGCTGGAGCAGGTGTTTTATCGCAGTTCAGAGATCCACCAGCTGGAGTTTCAGCGGGTCTTGTCCCCACAGTGGCTATACGTAGATCATGAGTCAGAATTGCCGGAACCTGGCGATTTCCTTACTTATGAAATCGGTGAAGAGTCCATCATTATCGTTCGCGGCTCCGATCGACAACTACGTGCTTTTTATAACGTTTGCCGCCACCGAGGATCCCAGATTTGTCTCGAAAAGAGCGGTAACACTCGTAGATTTATCTGTCCGTATCATGCCTGGGCCTATGATCTTGAGGGTAACTTGCTTTCGGCACGACACATGGCGGATGATTTCGAGCAGTCTCAACACGGACTGCATCGCTGCCAGGTCGAAGTTTTGGAAGGTCTTATTTTTATTAGTCTTGCGTCACAGTGCAATGCAGAATTTGATCAGATCAGAGCTAACCTGTTGCCTTATCTTAAGCCCCATGGCTTAACACAGACTAAGGTTGTTCATCGGGAGGTCTATCCGACCCATGCGAACTGGAAGCTTGTGGTTGAAAATTTTCGTGAGTGCTATCACTGCATGCTCGCTCATCCGGAATATACCCGAGTCAACGACTATGTCCGTGCAGGCGAACGTGGTTCCGAAGCCTATCAGGCAATGACCGAACAGTTCGCGGAAGTCGCCAGGCGCAAGGGCCGTAAATCTGGCATGGAATACTTTCCTTTGCCTGCTCAGCCACACCAGATCTGGCGGCATCCCATACAGGAGGGTTATAAGACATTGACCCGTGACGGCAGTCCGGCGGGTCCGTTACTGGGTGAGTTCGAGGAGTACGACGGTGCAGAAACTGCTTCATTTATGGGGGCGCTTTCATATTTGTATGCCACAAATGATCATGCGACCACCTTTCGATTTACACCTAAGTCACCAGAATTAACGGAGGTTGTGGTGTCCTGGCTTGTACGTGAAGATGCGAGAGAGGGTGTTGACTACGATCTTGATCATCTGAAATGGATGTGGGACGTCACTACGATACAAGATACAAAAATCATTAATGATAATCAAAAAGGCGTGAATTCAAGCCGCTATTCATCAGGACCGTACAGTGAACATGAACTCTCGACGGCTAATTTTATTGCCTGGTATTTGTGGCGGCTGTCTGGGCGCACCGACACTGAATGCCCGACTAGGGAAGCCAGGTTTTTTTACGAAAGAATGTCTTAGGGGCTAACCCAGATCCTGTAACAAAAACAGAGCGACGATCAGAGTTTCTTCTTAGGGATGGTGCGAATATTCAGATCAGTGATCAGGGTCGAGACATAACTCGATACCTCTTTTTTAGTGCCCTGACGGTAACCGGTAACTGTGGATACTGAATTGGCGACGGTATACTTGTAGCAGCGACCGTTGGAGCCTCCGCTTGGCAGGTCGGCTTTTTCGATTTCGACCATTCCGTATTCGAGGTGGGCAAAATTTTCGAGATCGAGCACTATGGGTGCTTCGCCTTTTCTGTGTATTGTCTTTATTTCCGCCATTTCAGACCTTGTGTTGATTTAGATTTAGGAGTGATTAAAGCCCGTCGGCCACCCAAGAGGAGTCTCTTTGTCAGCCTATAGCTATATTTCTTAAGCCAAACACGCCAAGCAATGAGTCAACCGATAAGTTTAACATTTTCGTGTCAATTAAACCAGAATTTGACGTGAGCGGTCACTATTTAGGCTGAAAACCGGGTGGATTTGATTGAATTAGGCGGTTGGTTCTGTGATTCTTGGCATTCTTCAGGTGGTTGGCTATTTTCAACATGATTATTGAACAAGGTTATTCGGGATTTGGCGGTGCAGTGACAGCGCCTCATCACCTGGCCGCGCAGGCGGGTGGACGGGTGCTGACCGATGGCGGTAACGCAATCGAAGCGATGATTGCAGCCGCGGCTTGCATCGCTGTGGTGTACCCGCACATGAATGGGTTGGGGGGTGACAATTTCTGGCTTATACACCCCGGTCGAGGCAGTCAACCAGTTGGGTTTGATGCTTGTGGTGCTGCTGCGAAGCTTGCTGATACCAAGTGGTATCGTGACTCGGGATATGAGCACATACCCACTCGAGGGCCCAAAGCTGCGTCTACAGTTGCCGGTGCAGTATCAGGCTGGGCAAAGGCCTATGAGTGGAGTAGCAGGCACTGTGACGGGAAACTGCCGTTAACACGCTTGTTTGAGGATGCCATTCACCATGCCAGAGCTGGATTTTCCGTAACGGATACGCTGGCGAGGAATGCACACCTTAAGCGGGGCGAGTTGGAATTTATTGAAGGTTACAGCAATCTATTTATGCCCAGTGGCTCGACCCTGTGTCGCGGAGAAAGGTTTTGCCAACCACAACTGGCACTAACACTGGAGAGGCTTGCGGCCAGGGGCTTCGATAATTTTTATACGGGTGAACTGGCACACGACATTGCTGAAGACCTGAAACAGGTCGGCAGCCCGCTGCGAGTGGCAGACCTTAATCGGCATCAACCCATTCAGGTAGACCCATTGCAGTTGAGTTTGGGTGAGACCGTGTTGTTCAATATGCCGCCACCGACCCAGGGTATTTCATCATTGATGTTGCTAGGGATATTTTCAAGGCTGGGCGTTG
>LUSG01000160.1 GCA_001629395.1 Gammaproteobacteria bacterium REDSEA-S15_B12
GCTATTTATTACGGTGCCATGTATGGTGGCGCGATATCTTCAATCATGCTTGGTATACCTGGCGCATCGACTGCGGTGGCTACCACCTTTGATGGACGACCATTGGCTCTTGCCGGCAAAGCCGACCAAGCATTGATTACTGCTGCAGGTGCATCTTTTATCGGTGGCACCGTGTCGGTCATCTTGTTTACGTTGTTTGCTCCGCCGCTGGCCGAAGTCGCACTGGCTTTTGGTTCGGCCGAAGAATTTGCACTGATGATGCTCGCTTTTGCAACCTTCATCGGACTAGGTGGGGACGACATTCCTAAGACGTTGTTTTCAATCTTTATTGGGTTGGTATTGAGTGCCGTGGGTCTGGATATCATTAGTGGTGAGCCACGACTAATCTTTGGTGATCTGCCAGGGTTTTTTCATGGCATTCATTTTCTAGTGTTGGCCATCGGCATTTATGGAATCGGTGAGATGCTCTGGACAATTGAGTCCAACACCGATGGCGTGAAAGTCTCTCAAGCATCATTTGGCGTTAGACGTATTTTTGCCCATCTAAAGGGTTTGAAGAACTCGTTGAAAGCTACTCTAATGGGTTCTTTCCTTGGCTATTTCGTCGGCATATTACCTGCAGCGGGTGCTACCCCTGGATCGATAATGGCCTACGGCATGGCAAAGACCATGTCTAACGACCCCGAGTCTTTTGGTAAAGGCAACGTCGAAGGTATCGCGGCGCCTGAATCAGCAAACAATTCGGCAAGTACAGGGTCGATGTTGCCCATGCTCACGCTAGGAATTCCAGGGTCACCTACTACGGCAATTCTTCTAGGCGGGATGGTTATTTGGGGGTTGGAACCTGGGCCGATGTTGTTTATCGAACATGAAGGATTTGTATGGGGCTTAATCGCAAGTTTGTACGTCGCCAACTTGGTTGCAATGTTGATCAATCTTGCTTTTATACCGGCATTCATTGCTGTGCTGCGCATGCCATTCACCATTCTTGCGCCTATTATTTTTGTACTCTGTCTAGTGGGTGGTTATGCGCCCACACAAAATATGCATGATGTTTGGTTGATTCTAATTTTTGGAGTGGCAGGCTACCTGATGCGTAAATTGGACTATCCGTTAGCACCGGCTGTATTGGCTATTGTACTCGGCCCTTTGGCAGAGACGTCGATGCGCCAAGCCCTATTGATGAGCGATGGGAGTCTGATGATTTTCTTTGAAAGGCCCATATCGGGGATGATTATGTGGATAGCGATAGTGCTATTTCTATTACCACTGATCAAATTTTATCGAGCAAAAATTACAAAAAATACAAACTGAAATGATTGTTAATCGAAATTATTCTAGGGGAGTTAATCTATGAGTGATACCAAGTTTACAGGTGAGGCTTCAAGTACGGCGAGTGACACTCTCGCCAAGAAAAGCACATCGAGTGACGTAGTTTCTGGCGGGCATCTTGTTGCTAAAGCTCTTAAGAACGAAGGCGTCGACACTATTTTTACTTTATGTGGTGGTCACATTATTGATATCTATGATGGATGCATAGATGAGGGGATACGAATCATCGATGTGCGACACGAACAGACAGCAGCTCACGCCGCAGATGGCTACGCTCGTCAAACAGGGCGATTAGGATGTGTGGTTACCACTGCTGGACCCGGTTGCACTAACGCTGTGACGGGGGTTGCCACTGCTTTTCGATCCGAAAGTCCAATCCTCCACATCGGCGGCCAAAGTTCTTTGACTCAACACAAAATGGGATCATTGCAGGACCTACCCCATGTCGACATGATGACACCGATTACTAAGTTTGCATCGGGTGTGTTTTCTACTGAGCGAGTTGCCGATATGATCTCGATGGCGGCACGAGAGTGTTTTTCAGGCGCTTATGGCCCCTCTTATCTAGAAATTCCTCGAGATATTCTGGATGCTGAGGTACAAACAGCCAGGGTCGTGGTTCCAAAGCCTGGTTCCTATCGCTCCTCAGTAAAATCCATAGGCCTGGATATTCCGGCCTATATGAATGGTGCCAGCCGTGGTATGTTGCCGCAGAGCGATCCGCATCATTTCGACCGTACCCGCAGTGATGCCTTTAAGAATGCTGATGTAATCCTCATTGTGGGAACCCCGTTCGATTTTCGCATGGGTTATGGCAAACGCATTTCCAAGGAAGCAACCTTAGTACAAGTTGATCAAAGTTATGCGACAGTTGGAAAAAATCGAGACATCAGTCTTGGTTTAGCTGGTGATCCCGGTGCAATTCTTGCTGCAGTTTCGCAAGCAATTACGGGTCATATCGATAATGGAGCGCGTCAGCAGCGGCAGAAATGGATGGCGGAGTTACGAGAGATTGAAGCGAGCAAGCTCGACAAATTGATGCCGATGTTTACTACCGATCAGAATCCAATTCATCCGTATCGTTTAGCGTATGAAATAAACGAGTTTCTTGGCGACGATACAATCTATATCGGCGATGGCGGTGATATCGTGACCATCTCCGCACAGGCGGTTCGTCCACGCAATCCGGGGCAATGGATGGATCCGGGCGCGTTGGGCTCGCTCGGCGTCGGCACCGGTTTTTCTATGGCAGCGAAACTCGCACATCCAAATAAGGAGGTGGTCTGTCTCTACGGTGATGGTGCCTTTGGCATGACTGCCTTTGATATGGAAACCGCGCAACGATTCGGCGCACCGTATCTTGCAGTGATCGGGAACAATTCGGCCATGAATCAGATTCGTTACGGACAGCTCAGCAAGTATGGCGAGGAGCGAGGTGATGTTGGGAATAAGCTCGGCGATGTGCCTTTCTCAAAGTTTGGGGACATGATCGGTGGTTATGGAGAGGAGGTTACCGAAGCTAGCGAAATTCAACCGGCAATGCAGCGTGCGCGAGAGGCGATTGCAAAAACTGGCAAGTGTGCCGTAGTCAATGTTTGGGTTGATCCCAATGAGTATGCGCCTGGGACTAAGGCACAGACCATGTATAAATAGAATTCATCCTAAGTTTCGATGACCTTAAATCGGTAGAGAGAATCAATGTCACAACCGCTCGATGGTATAAGAATTCTGGATTTCAGTCTGGCCCGACTTGTACCCAGTTGCTCGCCTGGATGGGTGCCGATGTGATCAAGGTGGAGCGTCCGGGTGTTGGAGATGCTACCCGAGGGCAGTTACGCGACATACCTGATGTGGACAGCCTTTATTTCACCATGCTCAATCACAACAAACGTTCCTTGACACTCAATTCCAAAAATGAATCAGGCAAGGAAATACTCGAACGGCTAGTGCAAAAATGTGATGTGCTGGTAGAAAATTTTGCTCCAGGTGCACTTGATCGGATGGGTTTTGGCTGGGAACGTATCCAGGAACTTAACTCTCGCATGATTATGGCGTCGGTTAAGGGTTTCGGGCCAGGGCCTTACGAGGACTGCAAGGTTTACGAAAATGTTGCTCAGTGTGCTGGCGGATCTGCGTCTACCACGGGTTTTCACGATGGTTTACCAATGGTCACCGGTGCGCAGATCGGTGATTCCGGCACCGGCCTACATCTTGGTTTCGGTATTTTGGCGGCATTGCTGCACCGGGAGAAAACGGGCCGCGGGCAACGTGTACTTGCCGCGATGCAGGATGGTGTTCTCAACTTATGCCGGGTCAAACTTCGTGACCAACAACGATTGCAGCATGGGCCATTGAAAGAGTACTCCCAATATGGTGAGCAGATCGAATTCGGTGAGGCGGCGCCTAGAGCCGGAAACGATTCGGGCGGTGGGCAGCCAGGCCGTATCCTAAAGTGCAAGGGCTGGGAGACGGATCCAAATGCCTATACCTACTTTATAACTCAGGCTGCCGTGTGGGCGAATATTTGCGATGTTGTTGGCAAGCCGGATTGGAAGGAACACCCGGACTATTCAACGCCGCCAGCGCGTCTGTCACGCCTGAATGAGGTCTTTTCTGCGATTGAGGATTGGACCATGACCAAGACTAAATACGAAGTCATGGAAATATGTAACCCACTGAACATACCGGTTGGACCAATCCTTTCAATGAAGGAGCTCGCCGAAGAGCCATCATTGCGTGCAACTGGCACTATCGTCGAATGTGATCACCCCGAGCGTGGGCCCTACCTGTCGGTCGGATGCCCGGTAAAGCTTTCGGACAACGATGTCACAGTAACACGTTCGCCCCTGTTTGGTGAGCATACCGATGAAGTGTTGTCTGAAGTTTTGGGGTACAGCGATGAGGAAATTGCATCTTTCAAGGAAGCTGGGGCTGTCTAAATGAAGGTATGTGTGGTTGGTGCGGGTGCGATCGGTGGCTACATGGCAGTGCGGATAGCGGCAGCGGGGCATGAGGTCTCCGTTGTTGCACGTGGCCCCCATCTAGCGGCCATAAAAGCCCATGGGATGAAGCTGATAGAAGGGGATCAGGAGACAATCTGTGCAGACCTGATAGCAACGGATAAGATCAACGAACTGAGTTCCCAGGATCTGGTTTTGATGGCGCTTAAGGCTCACCAGATTGAATCGATCGTGGCTGACCTGGCGTCTGTGATGGGCGCGGAAACCATTATGGTGACCCTCCAGAACGGGATTCCATGGTGGTACTTTCAGAACTTTTCGGGGCCCTACGCGGGTAGGCCCGTTCGATCTGTAGATCCACGCGGAAAACTATTCGATGGAATAGATCCTGACTGCCTGATAGGGTGTATCGCCTATCCTGCGGCTACTATCGTCGAACCGGGCGTTATACGGCATATAGAAGGCAATCGATTTCCGGTTGGAGAACTGGGTGGCCAGGAAACTGAACGTGTGCGCCGGGTATCGACCCTATTGGAAGAGGCTGGCTTTAAGTCTCGGATCCTCGATGATATCCGCTCTGAAATCTGGTTGAAGTTGTGGGGTAACCTGACCTTTAATCCTATCAGCGCACTGACTCATTCCACACTCGAAGATATCTGTCGGTTTCCACTGACGCGGGAATTGTCAGCGAATATGATGACTGAAGCGCAGGCAATCGGTGAGCGACTCGGAGCCCACTTCCGAGTACCAATGGAAAAAAGAATCGCCGGCGCAGAAGCTGTAGGTCCGCACAAAACATCAATGCTTCAGGATGTCGAACAAGGCAAGCCCCAGGAAATCGAAGGCATGCTCGGAGCGGTGATCGAATTGGCGGCGTTAACCAAGATCGAGGTGCCGACTCTCAAGGCACTTTATGCCTGCGTCAGCTTACTGGACCAGACCGTACAAACCGGTCGCGTGAAGATTAAAGGAATCCAGCACAGTGAATAGACTATCGTTGAAATTCCGCTGACAGTCAGTATCTGGAGTTGACAACCACCACAGGCATCTAACAAAAAAAGTTCACCGGAAACCGGCTTAAGGTTTCTCGCCTCGACCAAGTCTGATATTGACATCCTCAATGACGTCCGGCATCTGTTCCCAGGTAGCAATCACGTAGTGTGCGCCTGCTTTTTGAAGTAAGTCCCGCGTGTGTGTTAAACGCCGCATGATTTCGTCTTCGGGTAAGCTGTCGGCTTCTTCGAGCGTGTCCATATCCATGTAGTTGCTATAGCGTGCAATACCAACACCCCAGCATCCCGCTTCCAGGGCTTCGCCAACTCCCGATACCGTGTCATCGACTTTGATTACGGATTGGATCGGGTGAACATCCATGATGTCTAGATTACGGTAGACCATGAAAGGTTTTGGACGGGCACCGTTGATAACTTCATCGCCAGCAACAGAAGCGTCAGGTGTATAGCCCTGTTTGCGGGCATCCTCTTCGAGGATG
>LUSG01000161.1 GCA_001629395.1 Gammaproteobacteria bacterium REDSEA-S15_B12
AACACCGGCTTCAGCGCAGCAAGGGCCTCGAGTGTCGTACCGGGCCGATTACCCTCATCCTTCTCAAGCGTCACCTCGACATCCGTCACTGTACCGGTTTCCCGGTCAACTGATTTCATGATCGAGGCGAGCGGGACGATCTCATTATCAAAGCGGCCTTCAGTCTGTGCCTGATGAGTTCGATTCTGCGACTGCACGGCGTATTCGTCCTGTGTGTGCCGGCTGATCTTGTAGCGTGCAGATACGATCTCGGCTGTTTCAAGCATCGACATATACAAGGCAGGCTGGTTGGTTTTGATCCAGTCATCACTCGCCCGATGACGGTTCATGTTGTCATTCTGAACCAGCGATATGCTCTCCAGACCTCCCCCTACCGTGATCGTCATACCGTCGGCGACAATCTGTTTGGCTGCGGTCGCGATGGCCATCATGCCGGAGGCACACTGCCGATCGACCGACATCCCTGATACGGTTACCGGCAATCCAGCACGCATCAGCGACTGACGAGCAATATTCTGACCCGTGGTGCCCTGCTGCATCGCGGCGCCCATCACCACATCGTCGACTTCGGCAGGGTCAATACCCGCACGAGCGACAGCATGTTTAATGCAGTGGCCACCCAAATCAGGACCCGAGGTGTCGTTAAATGCCCCGCGGTACGCTCTACCGATCGGAGTCCTAGCGGTCGATACAATGACTGCTTCACGCATGATGTTGCCTCCAGTTATTGGGCTGTCCGGTACCAGACGATCTGCTGGGTCGTCACCAGCAATCGACCATCCCGACTCCATATTGTCGCATGCTGATCATAAAATCCTCGCCCACCACGGGCACCTCGCGTGTCCACCAGCAAATAATCGTCACCCACCACAGCATAGTCTGCAGACGTCGCATGCAGGTACACGGTCATAGAAACCGTCGCTACGGACTCTTGCCGCCCGATCACCTGAAACAACCGCGGCATGGGCGTGTCCGCCAGTGCAACCAGCGCAACACTGTCGAGTGCTCGCCCTGGTGTAAAACGGACCCAGCTCGAAAAATGAGTGTCCACATTCATGGACATTGGAAAATCCATCGTCGGCTTGATTTCGATAACCCGATTCCAGGCCATAGGCAAATCGATGGTATGGCAGTCTTCTGGTGGCGGGACGTCAGGGGAGCTGCCTTCAGTCCATTCGAGGGTGTCCCGGCGGCGCGCAAGAATGGCGATTGCCCGGTTGGCGGGACTCGTGTCGGCTCGACCGCTGAGGACGGCGCGCCAGAATTCGGTTCTTCGGCCCGACCGGTCGCAGTCCACATCGATCCGCAGCCGACCACCGGATGGAACGGACAGGTAATCCGTTGTCAACGAAACCAATTCCTGTTCAGGATCACAGGTATCAAGAATTGCCCTGGCCAATACCGCAGCGCTCCAGCCCCCATAGGGATCATTGATGTTCTTGAACGAAGGATGCACCTGCCCTTCGTAGACAGCCCGATGATCTGTTGATTTGACCCGCGCGAGCGCAAGCGCCTGATCGAACAAGTGAGCACCCGACTGCTGAGCCGAATCGGCTTCAGATCGGTCAGCGGAATCAGTGTAGTCCCGGATTGGCTGGGTCACGCTAGAGGGGTCGTCCACGTTCACTCATCATCTTGCGGCGGAACTTGCGCATTCCACCCAGCCAGCGATCACGCTGACCCGTGCGCATCATCTCATAGTCGGCCACATTGGGATGCGGCAGGGCAAGAAATGTTTTGTCTTCGATTGCGGCAAGCGTAACGTCAGCTACGGCCGCTGGTTCAACAATGCCATCGACGCCGGCGATACCACCGTCGTCACTGTCACCCAGCATCGCTGTACGCACACCCTGTGGACAGACACAGACCACCTGCAGGCCGTCATCCCCATGGGCAATTGAAAGACTCTCGGCAAACGCTACCACTGCATGTTTTGTGGCTGTATAGGGGGCGGCACCGATCTGTGCCAGCAAACCGGCAGCCGAGGCAACAATCACAAAGATACCACCACCGCGTTCTCGCATCCCCGGCCAGACATGGCGTGCTCCCCGGACCGCACCCATCAGGTTGACCTCGAACACCAGTTGCCAGTTGGCATCTGTCGCACCGGCCGCATCCCAGCTGGGTTCATCGGTCATCAGCACACCGGCGTTTGATACGTAGACATCGATAGGGCCCAGCACAGCCTCGGTTTTCTGAACGAACTCGGCGACCTGACTATCGACGGCAACATCTACCGTCACTCCCAGGCCATCGAAGGCTTCAGCCGCAGTCTCTGCCCCATCCAGATCCGCCAGTGCGATCCGTGCACCGCGAGTATGAAACGCCTGGGCCATTGCCAATCCAATTCCCCGTGCACCGCCGGTAATCGCAACCACCTTGTTCGCGTAATCCATGGTTCCTCCTAATAATTTCGTATGCGGGCAAATTTATCGGCATGAAAATTCGCATCACCATACAACTTGTATCGCTTCCTGGGTCGCCAGCTGTGCAACCCGCCCCACTTTGGACTTGGCGACGGACACGATGAGCTGCCTGTCTTCCGAATCTGCATCGAGTGCCTGCAGCGCCCGCATTACGGCTGACCTGCCGATTTCAATTTCCGCATAAAGATGCGCCGCGCGATGCTGCAATGCCTGAAACGAGCCGATGGGCCGGTCAAACTGGCGACGGGTGGTGAGATAATCGACCGTTTGGGCCAGACATTCCTCGGCCGAACCCAACATCTCTGCGGCAAGGCACGCACGTCCGGCATCCAGCACATGTTCAAGCGCCGCGTAGCCCGCACCGACTTCACCGACAAGTGCATCGGCATCAACCTCGACCCCGTCAAACTGCACGGTGGCGGAATTTCGACTGTCCACCATTGTCTGTCGGTCGATCGTAATGCCTGCGCAGTCACGGGGTACGAGAAACAACGAGATTCCGTTCTCGTCTTGAGCACCGCCTGAGCTTCTGGCGGAGACCAGGATCTGATCAGCCACATGACCATCTGCAACAAATGACTTGCTGCCGCAAATCCTGAAACCCCGATCACTGGGCTGTACTGTGGTGGACACCAACGCCGGCGAGTGGCTGCGGTTTTCGTCTATAGCCACGGCCATGTTCACCGTGCCATCTGCAATTTTGGAAAGCCATTGCTCACGCTGACCTGTCGAACCATAGCTGGTGACCGCGATAGCTCCCATTACGGCGGTCGAGAGAAAAGGGGATGCCGTCAACGTTCGACCCATTTCTTCAGCAATCACGCCAGCTGCAACATGTCCCATTGCCACGCCGCCGTGATCTTCCGGAATAAGTACCCCCGCCCAACCCATTTCGGTCATCGACTTCCAGGTATCGCGGTCATACCCGTCACTGCTGGCTTCATCGCGCAACCGGCGCAGTTGATCAATGGGTGCAGACGCCTGCAAGAACCCGCGCGCAGCATCACGCAGCATGTTCTGTTCATCGGTCAGCAGCATCACCATGAGTATCGTCCTTGACGCTCAGTTCAAACCGATGGCAGGCCAAGAATACGCTTCGCAACGATATTGAGCTGAACTTCCGAAGTGCCGCCTTCGATCGAGTTTCCCTTAGTTCTTAACCAGTCTCGCGCGAGATGATCTTCGCGATCAAGTGTCAGCGCATCGTGTCCCGCGCTGTACATCATCAACTCATAGCGCCGCTTGTTCAACTCGGTGCCATAGTATTTCAGCATCGCCGACATGGCCCCGATACCTTGTCCTGCTTTTGCTTCGTCTGCGACGCGTTCGGTTGTCCACAGAAACGACAACGCATCGATTTCAGTTCTGGCCACATCAGTCCGCAACACCGAGTCCGAAAGAACGCCGAACTCGTTCAGCCCGACCTGTTGTGTCACGAACTCACTGAGCGGCCGCATCGCCGCACGACCGATTGCCGAGCCACCGATCATCTCACGCTCATGGGTCAACAGATACTTGGCCACCGTCCAGCCCTGGTTAAGTTCCCCGACAACGTTATCAAGCTCGCAGCGTGCGTCATCGAAAATGGTCTCGCAGAAATGTGACGCGCCTGAAAGCAGCTTGATCGGCCGAGTCGTCACACCGGCTTGCGCCATATCAACCAGCACCAGGCTGATTCCATCGTGTTTCGCAGCCTCAAAATCCGTCCGTACCAGGACAAAGATCCAGTCTCCCTTGTGGCCAAAGGATGTCCAGATTTTCTGCCCGTTGATCAGGTAATGATCGCCGTTGTGTTCACAGCGTGTCGACAGCGATGCCAGGTCCGACCCGGAATTGGGTTCCGAGTAACCCTGCGCCCAGCGAATCTCACCACGTGTGATCGGCGGCAGATGTGTTTTCTTTTGTGCTTCAGTACCGTATTTCAGCAGCGCGGGGCCCAGCATCCAGATCCCGAAGGACATCAGGGGCGGACGGGCGGATATCGCTTTCATCTCCTCACGCAGAATCTTACCCTCGGCTTTTGACAATCCACCGCCGCCGCATTCCACTGGCCACTCGGGCGCCGTCCAGCGTTTCTCGACCATCCGTTCAAGCCAGACTTTCTGCTCGTCATTCTTGAACGTCGGTCGCCGGCCGCCCCAGACCGAATCATCTTCGTCCCGGAGCGGCTGGCGCATCGCGGATGGACAGTTACTTTCGAGCCACGCCCGGGTCTCGCGCCGGAATGTATTCAGGTCAGCCATTATCGTTTCGGCATGTATTCGACCAGCAGTTCAACAGAGCATCAGGATCCTGCTGCAAAGTCTACCACCCATGCAGGTCTCGGACGTCGAGGCTGCAGTGTGGGATCTATCAGCGTGATCTCTGGCGCCAGACATTCCCGGTTGCGAAAATCCCTGCTTAACCCGATACACCCGGGCACAAGCAAAGCGTGGTTTATAATTCACCTATCC
>LUSG01000162.1 GCA_001629395.1 Gammaproteobacteria bacterium REDSEA-S15_B12
CTTTTTGGCGTAACCGACACCTCGGTATGCATCGCAGTTATCGTCTTTGCCACGGTTCCTGCTACCCGTTATACCGTGGAAGGATTGCTTAGTGTGTCACCAGATTTGCATGATGCGGGCTCGATGTCAGGTGTTAATCGACTGCAAAGATGGATCAAAATTGAATTGCCCATGTCTTTTCCACACATGGCGTTGGGCGTTAATCAAACCGTCGTGTTTGCGTTATCCATGGTCATCATTGGCGCGATGATTGGCACCGATGATCTTGGACAATTTATTTTGAAAGCTTTGTCCGATAAAAATGGCACAGGCAATGGATTAACTCTGGGCCTGTGTGTTGCTTTCATCGGTCTGGCTGCTGATCAAGTGATACGAACTTGGGCCAACGACAGAAAGAAGGTATTGGGATTAGATTAAGACAACGTCCCAACCACAGAATTGTTTGAAGCCCCAAATCGGGCATCGCAATTAACAGCTCTTCCTTCTCGAGTAATGGACTAGAACAGACCCTCTATCTCACCTTGTTCGTTTACTGAAATGCTGTTTGCCGCAGGTACCCTCGGTAAACCCGGCATGGTCATAATCTCACCGCAAATGACTACCAGGAATTCCGCGCCAGCCGACAGTCGAATTTCTCGAATAGGCACCATATGTCCAGAAGGGGCACCAAGTAGATTTGGATCGGTCGAAAAACTGTATTGTGTCTTCGCCATGCACACTGGGAAATGCCCATAAGCTTTGTTGTAGTCATCGAATTGGGCACGAATCTTTTTGTCTGCGATGATGTCATCTGCGCCATATATATTCCGTGCGACACATCTCGCCTTCTCCCAAAGCGAGAGCTTATCGTCATACAACGTACGGAACTGAGACCGGCCATTGTCCGCAAGTTTTGCCACATGCGCAGCTAGTGCTTCTGTACCAGCACCACCGTCTGACCAATGGGTACAATTGAAGACCTCTACGCCGAACTCGGAGCAAAACCGACTTATTGCACTCAGTTCTCCATCGCTATCAGCTGTAAATCGATTGATTGCAACAGCGACCGGAACACCATACTGGGTGATATTACGTAAATGACGCCCTAAGTTGTCGAGGCCAGCTTGGACTGCTGCCACGTTTTCTAGACCAAGATCACTCTTGGCTACACCCCCGTGCATCTTCAGAGCTCTAGCAGTAGCAACTAATACGACGACATCAGGCGCTAAACCCGCCTTGCGGCACTTGATATCAAAAAACTTTTCCGCACCAAGATCAGCGCCGAAACCTGCTTCCGTTACGACATAATCAGCCAGCTTAAGTGCAGTTTTCGTTGCGATAACCGAATTACAGCCATGTGCAATATTCGCGAAGGGCCCGCCATGAACCAGAGCCGGATTATTTTCCAGTGTCTGGACCAGATTAGGCATAAACGCATCTTTGAGCAAAGCCGTCATCGGCCCTGGTGCATGTACGTCTCGGGCTAGGACGGGCGTGCGATCACGTCGATAACCGACAATAATATTACCTAGACGCCGTTTTAGATCATCCAGATCTTCGGCCAGGCAAAAGATCGCCATAATCTCTGACGCGACTGTAATATCAAATCCGCTCTCTCTCGGAAACCCATTGGCTACACCACCCAGAGACGTCGTGATCTGACGCAGTGCTCGGTCATTCATGTCGACTACACGACGCCAGGTGACACGTCTAGAATCCAACTCTAGGTCATTGCTCCAGTAGATATGGTTATCCACCAATGCGGACAACAGATTATGCGCAGCACCGATCGCATGAAAATCACCGGTAAAGTGGAGGTTAATATCCTCCATCGGGACTACTTGCGCATAACCGCCACCTGCCGCGCCACCCTTCATCCCAAAACATGGACCCAAGCTGGGCTCACGCAAGCAGATCGCTGTGTTTTTCCCAATCCGGTTTAGTCCATCACCCAGTCCAACGCTGGTTGTCGTTTTGCCCTCACCCGCAGGAGTTGGAGAAATAGCCGTAACAAGCACCAGTTTCCCATCGGGTCGAGTCTCAAGAGACTTTATAAATTCATAACTGATCTTGGCTTTGGTGTGGCCATAGGGCTGTAAAAATTCTTCTGGGACTCCAAGCTTCTCACCAATATCCTGGATCGATTCAGTAGTTGCTGCACGGGCGATTTCGATATCACTGCCAGGCATCGACATATTTTTCTCCAACTGGTAACTGTTACTTCAAGAGGTCTAGATGAATACCTAGATGCCCTTAAACATCCAGCTATCGCGAGACACTAAGGGCATGATGCAAAATTAACATACCTTATCAAAATCCATGGTGCTGCCCGTATATTCTGTAGGACTCGACAAAGCACCCGCTCCCTCGCATCACCAAGGGGTTGTGGCATGACTTATTTTCGGCGAACAATCTAGAACTTAGCGTAGGCCTTACGCAAATCAACCATCGGGTGACGGGGCGACATCTGAAACCGTATAAGCAGTTCACGAGCAATCATGTCACGATCCTGCTGATTATCAGGCAGTTCCATATCCTCTGGAATCGATACCCATCCATTAATGTTACGATCAAATACGGCCGGTCGGCCGTCTTCATAGCCCATATGTACATCCTCGAGCCAGTTTAAATCCTGCCAGCCCATCGTATCCATGTACTTTTGAAGGAAGGGTGTTATCCGACCATAGTCTGGCACCAGATTTACATCGTACCGATAACCGATGTGCTGACCAATGGTCTGCTCTCGTTCTGTATCTAGCCCATCTGTATTGATGAAATGATCAACATCGTTTTCTTTTGCCATAATAAGTTTCTCCTCAGAACCGGGTCATGTCAGGCCGGCCAACTGTATGCTGGGAACCAGCCAGCGGCACCTGAGCTAAAGCTGACGCTTCCATCGTCAACGCGGCTAAATCTTCGGGCTCCAAAGAATGTACGTTGGTCTTGCCGCATGCCCTGGCCAGCATCTGACATTCAATGGCGAGCGTGTGCAAAAAATTATAAACACGCTCGGCTGCATCGTCTGGATTGAGCCGCTTTCTGAGTTCCGGATCCTGGGTCGCCACCCCTACTGGACATCGGCCTGTATGACAGTGATAACAATGACCTGCCTCTACACCGATCTCACGCTCATAATCAGCTTCTGGGATATT
The DNA here is from genome assembly GCA_001629395.1 of Gammaproteobacteria bacterium REDSEA-S15_B12. Classification (GTDB taxonomy): domain Bacteria; phylum Pseudomonadota; class Gammaproteobacteria; order Arenicellales; family UBA868; genus REDSEA-S09-B13. Next base: position 3,132 of record LUSG01000162.1, read on the forward strand.
CTTGTTACAGTTAAGTGCCATCAAAGACGAGTGACCAATCGCGACCGCATCGGCTCCCAGCGCCAGTGCTTTTGCGACATCCCCACCGTTTCGAATTCCACCGGCATACACCAGCGTGATATCACCGGACATACCCACGTCCTCGAGTGCTCTCCTGGCCTGACGTATCGCTGCTATACCTGGGACACCCGTCTCCTCGGTTGCCAAGTGTGGGCCCGCGCCGGTGCCACCTTCCATCCCATCGATGTAGATCGCATCTGGATCCGTTTTCGCGGCCATTCGCACGTCATCATAAACACGCGCAGCACCAAGCTTGAGCTGAATAGGAATTTCCCCATTGGTCGCCTCTCGAATTTCTTGAATCTTTAACGCCAAATCATCAGGCCCCAGCCAGTCGGGATGGCGGGCTGGCGACCGTTGATCGATACCTGCGGGCAGGGATCTCATTTCAGCCACCTGATCAGTCACCTTCTGGCCCATCAAATGTCCACCCAAACCTACCTTGCAACCCTGGCCAATAAAAAATTCGCAACCATCAGCCAATTGTAGATGGTGTGGATTAAACCCATAACGCGACTGAATGCATTGATAGAACCATTTTTCGGAGTAGCGCCGTTCGTCCGGAATCATCCCCCCCTCCCCAGAACACGTGGCACTGCCGGCCATTGTTGCACCACGAGCCAACGCCGTCTTTGCTTCATACGACAATGCACCGAAGCTCATGCCCGTAATGTAAATCGGAATATCCAGCTCGATCGGTCGTTTTGCCCTCGGCCCAATCACGGTTTTAGTCAAGCATTTTTCCCGGTAACCCTCGATCACAAATCGCGTTAGCGTACCGGGAAGAAATGTCAGATCATCCCAACTTGGAATTTTCTTAAACAGCGAAAACCCCCGCATGCGATAACGACCCAGCTCAGACTTGATGTGTATATCGTCAATGACCTCAGGCGGAAAAATAAAACTCTGCCCGATGACATCTGTATTTCTATTGGTTGACATTGTTCTTTCCCTTATCGATTAGAGCACGAGTTTCTTTTCCGAAGGCTCGAGATTGTCGTAATTCCACAATTGTTTGCCTGAAACTATCTTGTTCATTTTCTCAACGCCTTTTGGCGCCTCCAGGCCATACTGACCGAGCTTCCGGGTGAGCCACTGCGCATCGAGAGGTGTCATCTCACCCTCAACCGCATCTACCCCCAGATCCTCAATCGCACCGCCCACATAGATCGTACCGTCGTACATTGAATCGCCCAGGTTTTTGCCGGCATCGCCCAGAATTACCATACGACCACGCTGCATCATGAACCCGGAGAAAGCCCCCGCTCGTCCACCGACAATAATTGTTCCACCCTTTTGATCGATACCAGTA
>LUSG01000163.1 GCA_001629395.1 Gammaproteobacteria bacterium REDSEA-S15_B12
GGTTTCGCGGCTCGAAAGGCATGGATTATTAGATAGAGAGATTTCGACAGCCACAGGGGAAGCTTGGGTATAGTTCTGACCTATAAACGGTCTTCTGCCAAGCCTAACTAGAAAACACAGTCTTGAAAACACTTTTGGTTCATGGCCATCGTGGTGCCAGAGGGAATCGCCCTGAAAACACCTTAGCCGGGTTTGCTTTTGGAGTCGAGGCAGGCGTTGATGGCCTGGAGCTCGATATCAGAATCAGTGCTGATTCGCAGATTATCGTACACCACGATGAGCGGCTCAATTGCGACCTCACCCGTGATTGCTCCCGACGATGGTTGAGGCACAATGGACCAGCTATCTACGACCTCACCCTGGCCGAGCTAAAAAAGTTCGATATTGGCCGAATAAATCCGACATCAGAACTGTCGAAACAGTTTCCTGACCAAGTCTCCGTAGATGGAGAAAGGATCTGCACCCTGTGCGAAGTCGCCGAATTTTGTAATGATCTCCCAACCGGTAGACCAATCTTGAATATCGAAGTCAAGTCGGATCCTTTTCGTCCCCACGCCACACCGCCCCCGCATGAATACGCCCTGCTCTTGGTGCGGGAACTCAAAAAGCTCGAACTCATAGACAACAGCTGGGTTCAATCCTTCGATTGGCGCATTCTGCGTCAGGTGCAACAGCTTTGTCCTGAGATCACGACTTGTTATCTGACCAGCCAGGCACCTGGTTACGATACAGTCGGCAACCAGAACAATTCACCGTGGCTGGCCGGTTTCAACCTCATGGAATTTAACGGCAATATTGCAGCTGCAGTGCTCGCGGCTGGCGGTCGGATCTGGGGACCTTCTATCGACGATCTGTCTAACCAACGTGTGGAAGAGGCCCGTGCTGTAGGCATTCCCATCCACTGCTGGACGGTAAATCGCAGTGACGAGATCAAACAAGCCCTGGTATGGCAGCTCGCGGGAGTGACCACAGACTATCCTGAACTCGCTGTCCGGAAGGTGCATAGAATATAGTCTCTAGGCAATGTTGAGCCACGGCATCAAAGATCGGCAGTCGAATAGGCTGTTCGTGCTTTTTCTCGTCGTCCATATGGTGATGTGGACCGTCCTGCCTGGACTGACCCGGCACGAGCTCGACAGTGACAGCATGATGCATTTTGCCTGGGGGCAGGAATGGATGCTGTCCTACAACTTGCATCCCCCTTTCCTGCCGTGGGTGGTTGCTGGTTTTCTTAAGATTGCCGGCATTACCAACTGGAACTACCTGTTCCTGTCCCAGATCAACATCGCCATCGCTTTTATCGCGATCTATCTACTCGCGCGGCAAATTCTCAGGCCTGCGCAGGCATTAGCCGCCGTTTGTCTCCTCGAATTTATTCCTTACTACAGTTTTCTTAGCATTCGACTGAACCATAGCTCAATGCTGATCTCCATATGGGCATTAACGGCACTATTCGCTTACTATGCTATAAGCCGAAGAAGATTGATGTATTGGATCGCCCTAGGGCTCTGTCTTGCAATCGGCATGCTGACCAAGTACTACGCCATAACTCTGGTCGGTGCTATTGGTCTCTACATCATTTCTACTCGGCAGGGTCGTACACAGATCGGCACCCCTGGCCCTTATGCGGGCGCGTTGGTATTCGCGTTGCTGATTTATGTTCATGTGGATTACGTGGTCGATCATAGAATTGGCACAGTTCAGCACATCAGTGATTATTTCTTTCTGGATTCGTTGCCGATCCGTTGGAAAGCAGTCAGTTTTTTCCTGGCCCAACTAATTTATCTGCTACCGGCAGTTATCGCGTTCATGCTAGCGACATACAGTTCCTCATTGTCCCAGCGGTTGCGGGCTCTTCTCAGATTTCCAAATCTACCGGAACACGCTGGACTCATATACGTGGTAATGCTTTTTCCACTACTGATCACCGCGATCCCCAGCCTGGTCCTGGGAGTAGACGTTTCCAGTCGCTGGGGCGGCCCGATACTTATTACAGCAGGGATCATGCTCATTCTGCAGTTTCCTATCAATCTGACCGGCATCCAATGTCGACGGATTGTTGTCGGCTCTATTGTTTACGCCATACTGGTACCGCTAGTCATGCTGGCTGTCATCAGTCAGGGGGGGGTCGAGTCACGGTACAACTTCCCGGGAAAGGAACTGGCATCGACCGTGACACGGCTGTGGCATGATTCGTTCGAGTCTAAACTTGAACTCGTTGGTGGCGGCTGGATGGCACCTGACAGTATCGCCTTTCATTCGATCGACCATCCGTCAGTGCTTCAACACCTGAGCCACCAATGGAGCCCCTGGGTCAGCGAAACAGATATTCGAGATCATGGAATCGCGATCGTCTGCTTGGCTGATGACAAACGGTGTTTAAGCAATGCGAATACAATGTTTCCTGGTTTCAAGTTTCAAGCGCTTACGATCAAGGGAATCGATTACGGTTTGTCACACTCCAGAACTCAGAGGTTCCGATACTTTCTAGTGCCGCCAAGGACAACGAACATTCAACGGGACAATGTACTTCACACACCACGCCGCTGAACCCGGGCAAGACCTTGATTCACTGTTACCCGGCACCATTATCCGGTGTCTATAGGGTGCCACGCGTGAACTGAACAGGCACCGAAGCGCTGCTATTATTCCGATGTAACTGACGAATTGGCTCGAAGCCGTATTTCTGATCCTTTCACAATAGACAATTGAAGCGAAATATCGACATGACTGAGACAATGCTTGCAATCGACATTCCTGAACCAGGCGGACCTGATGCACTCAAACTCGCTGGTGTTAACCGCCCCGACTGCGCCCAGCGTCAAGGCAACTACCACCCGCCGGTTGATGCAAATCCGCTACCCGGCCTTGAAGTGGCGGGCGAAGTCGTAGCGGTCGGTGGGGAAACCAGTCGGTATAAACCCGGCGATCATGTTACAGCGCTTACCCACGGTGGGGGGTATGCGGAATATACGACGGTACATGAACGACACTGTCTACCGTGGCCTGAAGGTTACGACGCACAGCTGGCTGGTGCCATACCGGAAAACTATTTCACGGTTTACTACAATCTTTTCACTCGCTCTCGGCTTGCACCGGGCGAGACACTTCTTGTGCACGGCGGCAGCAGCGGTATAGGTCTCGCGGCTATTCAATTGGCCAAAGCCTGTGGCGCTACCGTTATCACGACCGCCGGTACAGACGAAAAATGCGCCTTCTGCGAATCGGCAGGCGCTGACAAAGCTGTCAATTATCGAACCGAGGATTGGCCAGGGATCGTACGAGAAATCGCTGGCAAAACAAAAGTTGATGTGGTTCTAGATATGGTCGCCGGGGACTACATCCAAAAAAACATCGATTTGCTTGGACGGGATGGTCGCTATGCCCTAATTGCTTTTCTTGGAGGGAGCACGGCTGAAGTCAATTTCGGGAAAGTCATGATGAATAGACTCAGCATCTCCGGCTCGACCCTTCGACCCCAAAGCCTGGATGAAAAAGCCCGGATCGCCAGTGATGTTGAGCACACTGTCTGGCCAATGTTCGAAAATAAGACGGTCAGACCTCACATTCACTGCACTTACCCGCTCAAGCAGGCAGCCCAAGCCCACCATCTGATGGAAAGCAGCACTCACATAGGAAAAATCCTGCTGACCATTGACTGAGTACTTAGCCACACCGACGATCCGTTAAAGATCACGATGATACTGTTCGGATATCCTGATTCTACGGTATGCTGTCGAACGTACTTGCAGCTGATAAACAGTAAACGCGAAGAATGCACAATATTTATGACGCCGATCTTGATCGCTGTGATGCCAACTATGTATCACTGAGTCCATTGAGTTTCCTAGATCGTGTGGCTCGGGTTTATCCAGATCACCCGGCAGTTATTCACGGCGGCACCCAATGGACTTGGAAGGAAACTGCAGAACGATGCTGTCGACTGGCCTCGGCGTTGGCAAAACGGAACATCGGACCGGGAGACACAGTATCTGTGATGGCTCCAAATATCCCCGCCCTGTATGAATCTCACTTTGGCGTACCGATGACAGGCGCTGTACTCAATGCCTTGAACATACGCCTGGACGCCAAAACACTTGCATTTATCCTTGATCATGGTGAGGCGAAAGTTCTCATCACCGACACCGAATTTTCACCTGTTATCAAAGATGCTCTGCAGATCTGTAAACGGGATCTACTCGTGATTGATATCGATGATCCTGAGGGACCCGGCGGCGACCGACTGGGCGAACTGACCTACGAAGAACTTCTGACTGAGGGTAAATCGGACTACAGCTGGTCCGCACCGGATAGTGAGTGGAATGCTATCGCATTGAACTATACCTCTGGTACCACGGGTAATCCGAAAGGAGTTGTCTACCACCATCGTGGTGCCTATCTCAATGCAAGCAGCAATATTATCGGCTGGAACCTGGGCCATCATCCCACGTATCTCTGGACCTTACCGATGTTCCACTGCAATGGCTGGTGTTTTCCCTGGTCTCTGGCCGCTGTCGGGGGGACCAGTGTTTGCCTTCGCAACGTCAGCGCATCTGCCATTTTTGATGCGATTGCTGATCATGGTGTCACCCATTTCTGTGGTGCACCGATAGTTCTCAATCTGATCATCAATGCAGGTGAATCGGAAAGCAGGAACTTTGATCACACGGTCGAAGTGATGACAGCGGCCGCACCACCGCCAGCTGCAGTTTTGGCCGCAATGGAAGCTGCCGGATTCTCCCTGACGCATGTATATGGGCTGACGGAAACTTATGGGCCTGCGGTCATCTGCGCGTGGCACCCGGAATGGAACGACCTCTCACTCGCCGAGCAGGCCGAAATTAAATCGCGGCAAGGTGTGCCATACCACATGCTTGAAGACCTTAAGGTTCTCGACTCCGAAACTATGGATGCGGTTAAACCGGATGCCTTACAACTGGGCGAGGTCATGTTTCGCGGCAACATAGTGATGAAGGGCTACCTCAAGAACCCCAAGGCAACTGCAGAGGCTTTTGCCGGCGGCTGGTTCCACTCCGGTGATCTTGGGGTCCTGCATCCCGACGGGTATATCCAGCTTAAAGATCGTTCAAAAGACATCATCATCTCAGGGGGCGAAAATATTTCTTCAATTGAAATTGAGGACACGCTTTATCGGCATCCCGATGTCCTTGAGGCTGCAGTCGTCGCCCGTCCAGATGATAAATGGGGTGAAACACCGTGTGCTTTTGTTACCCTTAAGGACTCGGCCGTCGGGGTTACCGACCAAGACATTATCAATTTCTGTCGCGAGCAGATGGCACACTTCAAAATACCCAAGACGGTTGTTTTCCTCGAACTGCCCAAAACATCTACCGGTAAAGTGCAGAAATTCAAGCTACGCGAAAAAACCGAAGCAATGGGCAGCCTCTAACCATAACAAACACTTTCTATTCCGAGTAACTTTCTATGACAAATGCCGGAGTTATATCGACAAATCACACCAGTTTTACGGTATCTGACCTGGATCGGAGTATTGCCTTTTTCAGGGATGTTCTCGGGTTCACCGCCACACCTAAACTGCCACGGTCCAAATCAGTCATTCAGAGCATAACCGGTGTCAGCGAATCGGATGTGATGATTGCCTATTTGCATGGTCCAGGCCACACCTTGGAGCTGATCGAATATCTTGCCCCATCAGATCGCAGCGAAGTCCGACCCCGCCCCTGCGATGTAGGCTTTGCCCATATCGCATTTGATGTTGAAAATATCGGTGCGATTGTGACCCTGGCCTTGGAACACGATGTGCATCCGATCGGCCAAATAACTACAGTTGATCAAGGACCGAATCAAGGTGGTAAAGCCGTTTATCTACGTGACCCTGACGGCATAACAGTCGAACTGATACAAAAACCTGTCACATCAAGGTGTTAAGCCTGCGACAACACTTCTACCCGTTTAATCTACTGTATTCAGGTGATTTTTATCCCTCCAAGTTGAATGGATCATCAATAGACCGACTCGGCTCTGTAAACCAGCACGGTCCGTCATCGGTCATATAAATATGATCTTCGAGCCGAACACCGAATTCCCCGTAAACACAAATCATGGGTTCGTTCGAAAAACACATACCTTTGGCCAGTTCAGTTTTGTTTCCCATGACCAGATAAGGTGGCTCATGCACGTCCAGCCCGAGGCCATGGCCTGCTCGGTGCGGCAACCCAGGGACTGAATAACCAGGACCCAGACCCGCCGACTCAATCACCAGTCGCGCTGCGCTGTCCAGTTGTTCCGCAGGAACACCCATCCCAGCTGCAGCAAATACGGATGATTGGGCTTTTTTCTCTAGATCCCAGATTTCACGCTGCCGCGCGCTGGGGTCTCCAAACACATACGACCTGGTGATATCTGAGAAATAGACGGCGGTACACCATCCGCACCCAGCTTTAAATGCGCATCACTTAAAAACTGCTGAACCTCCGTGGTTGTAATCCCCTCGTGCATAATCCGTGCTGCACCTGCATGAATCTCTAGAGTAACGTCCATGGCGTGCTGTATCAGGGCAATCTCGGCATCTGACTTTCTTATTCGGCACGGCCCAGTGATCCGACTGCCGTTCACATAATCAAATCCGGGGGCGGCTTGGCGAAAGGCATCGTAGACAAAAAATGGGGCGGCCTCATCAATCGCTACAACCGCACCTGATCCATAACGTGACGCAACAATATCAGTAACTAACCGGGCCGGGGCTTCATGCTCTTCCCATACCCGAATATCGCTACCAAACAGGAGCATTGCTTTCGTTTTTTGTGCCTCAAAAGCAGGGCTGATGTAGATCACCTCACCATCAGCAGGAATGATGGCGCCGTGTAGCCGCTCAGTCGCCCATAGTCTAAGGCCGGTGAAGTAGACCAGACTGGTCGTGGCCTCGAGAAACAAAGCATCAATACCTTGGTCGAACATCAGGCGCTGTGCCTTCTCGATCCTGGTCAGCCGCTCATCGACTGTGATCGGTTGATAGGCTGAAGGCTGTTCAAGCCGGCTTAACTCTTGCGCTACTGTAGACCCGCCTATTCCCAGTGTCATGTCCCAACTCCTTCAATATTCTGGTACCCCACCTCGAGATTACATACAGACCGCGGGGTCGGCACCCGACGTGTCAAAGCGGCCACACCCAGAGAATCATGGGCACCCCCACCGCAACCACCAATACCTCCAGTGGCAACCCCATTCTCCAGTAGTCGCCGAAACGGTATCCACCCGGCCCCAGGATGATGGTGTTGTTCTTGTGTCCGATGGGTGTCAGAAACGCACAGGATGCAGCCACGGCTACCGCCATCAGAAACGGGTCTGGACTGACATCCAGTCGCACGGCCAGTTCGACAGCGATAGGCGCGGCGATCAAAGCAGTGGCGACGTTGTTGAGCATGTCGGACAGCGTCATCGTGACAACCATGATGATGACCAAAATAAACACAATAGGCAGTCCGTCGGTCCACTCGATAATGGTTTTCGCAATCAACTCAGCAGCGCCGCTGCTTTCAAGTGCGATGCCTATCGGTATCAATGAACCCAGTAACACAATGACGGGCCACTCAATTGATTCGTACAACTGCGATAAAGGCACCAGTCCCGCTATCACATAAATCAGGGCAGCGGCTGCCAAGGCAACTGGCAGGTAGACCATGCCGGTTGTGGCAGCAGCAATAGCAACTGCAAAAAGGCCGATTGCCAACCACGCCTTTTTTCTTTGAATCACGACAAGCCCTCGTTCGGCCAATGGCAGGCAGCCTAACCATCCCACCACATCTGGCAACTCGTCTTCAGAGCCGGACAGCAACAGAATGTCGCCAGCCCTGATCTTTAATTTTCTGATTCTTTCCCTGAATTGGCGACCTTGTCTTGACACTCCAAGAAGCATGCTATTGTGCCTGGCGGCGAGTCGGAGACTCATCGCCGAGCGCCCCTGGATTCGGGCACCGTCCGGAACCACCACCTCTACTAGAATCTGGTTATCCGCTAGAACGCCAGCACTTTTCTGTGCTGATGCATATTCTAGACCGGCGGCACCGATGAATTTATCCATCGATTCCACACCCCCCTGGATAACGACAAAATCACCGGCTCTGACAACATGGCCCCGGGCAAATCCTGACATCCGTCGACCTGCACGGATCAGACCAAGCACGGCAACGTCATACTCCTCCGCCAGCGGATCCAACTGATCGAGATTATTACCAACAACCGCGGCGCCCTCAGTGACCCGGGCCTCCGCCACATAACCGGTAAGGTCCTGCAGTTCCTGCCTGGTGTTGTGACGCCGGCGCTCAACGATATTTGGCGGGGTACCAATCAGGGTCACCATACCGCCGAGAATGGTCGCGAAAGACAGCGGCATCAGCGTCAGAGAAGGGCTGCGCTTGGCTCGGCTGGCAGCTTCCATATCCACAGGCATCAGCAATGCAAGGGCCGCCACGTTATTCATCAGCGCCGACAGTGCTGCTCCGATCACCGAAATCAGGCTGATATGGGTAGACAATGCCGCGCCACCGCGCACTACAAACCGTGCGATCAGCTCCACTGCTCCCGAATTTGCCAGGCCACGACTGACGACCAGCACCAAGGCCACAATCACTGTAGCCGGATGCCCAAAGCCTGCAAAAGCTGCTTCTGTGTCGACCAGACCGCTTAAGACCGCAATCGTCAGGGCAGCAAACGCAACGAGATCGTATCGAATACGACCCCAGACCAGCATTACAAACAGCAGCCCCAATACGATGAACAGCCCCGATTGATGGTAGGTCACAGTAATCATTCAGTACGAGGTGATGAGCCCGGCCTACTTGGGTTGCATCCGGATAGCACCGTCAAGCCGGATTACTTCTCCGTTAAGCATCTCATTATCGATAATATGCTCGACCAGTGATGCGAATTCTTCAGGCTCACCAAGTCTCGGCGGAAAAGGAACCTGGTCGGCGAGACTCTCCTGCACCTCCTTGGGCAACCCGGAGAGCATCGGTGTTTTGATCAAACCAGGTGCGATGGTCATTACCCGTATACCGAACCGTGCAAGTTCCCGCGCGGCGGGCAGCGTCAACGCAACCACACCACCCTTGGAAGAACTGTATGCAGCTTGTCCGATTTGCCCATCGTAGGCCGCAACCGATGCGGTATTGATAATGACACCGCGCCCACCACTGTCTCCAATCAAATCCAGTTCTGACATCGTTGCAGCGGTCAGGCGCAGCACGTTGAATGTTCCAATCAGATTCACATTAATAACTTTTTGATATTCGTCCAGATCATGGGGGCCGTCACGACCAATAATGCGGCCCGCTAAAGCGATTCCCGCGCAGTTAACAACCACTCGCGGTGGACCTATCTCGGCCACAACCCGCTCTACAGCAGATGCAGTGGATTCCGCGTTAGCTACATCACAGGCGATACCCACACCCCCAAATTCATCCGCCTTGTCCTGGGCTGCTGTCTGGTTGATATCAAGAACAGCAACCCGGGCTCCTCTTGCCGCCAGCGCGCGCGCTGTGACTGCGCCCATACCGGAAGCGCCTCCTGTCACCACGGCTGATTGGTTTCTCAGGTCCATAAACTACGTCCTCCCACATGTGCCATTTCTTGGCCGATTAGATATTGCTTGCTTTATAGCAGAATTTTCCCGTTAGAGGCTTCCATGTATCACTGAGGCCCGTTAATCTATACCGATTGAGATTCACAAAAAGGCAGTAACTGATGACTGAGGATACGATCCCCGTAGAACGCGAGTCTATGGAAGTCGATGTTGTGATTGTCGGTGCGGGACCTGCCGGGCTATCGGCAGCCTGTCGTCTGATGCAACTCGCTCAGGAACATGAAAAAGAAATCAGCGTTGTTGTACTTGAGAAAGGTTCCGAAGTGGGCGCTCATATCCTCTCGGGAGCGGTCATAGAACCCAGAGCCCTATCGGAACTCTTTCCCGATTGGCAGGAACGAAGCGCACCGCTGACCACCCCGGTTACCCGCGACGAAGTCTTCTTCTACCGGAATCAAACCAAAAGCATAAAGGTGCCTAACTTCACCATTCCTCGAACCATGCACAACAATGGCAACTACATCGTCAGCCTGGGGAAAGTTGTACGTTGGCTAGGAGAGCAGGCCGAGGCCCTGGGTGTAGATATTTTCCCGGGATTTCCCGCCAGCGAGATCCTATTCAGCGAACTCGGTGCCGTCAAAGGTGTCGCGACAGGAGAAATGGGGATTTCATCTGCCGGTGACCGCAAACCCACCTACGAACCAGGGATGGAACTGCACGCCAAATACACCGTGTTTGCGGAAGGCTGTCGCGGACATCTCGGCAAACAACTCACGCGTCAGTATGCCTTAGATCATGAACGCTCGGCACAACACTACGGCATAGGCCTCAAAGAACTCTGGGAGGTTGACCCCGCAATTCATCAGCCGGGGCTCGTTATTCATGGGGCCGGCTGGCCTTTGTCCGAACACGGTGCGACTGGCGGTTCTTTTCTCTACCATCTGGAAGACAACAAGATCGCCCTGGGGCTCATTGTTGACCTGAACTACAGTAACCCGCATCTGAATCCTTTTGAAGAACTACAAAGATATAAAACACATCCCGAGATCAGGAAATACCTCAGCGGCGGCAAGCGGATCAGCTATGGCGCCCGGGCCATTACGAAAGGCGGGTTTAATTCTCTGCCTAAAATGTCTTTCCCCGGTGGCTTCCTGGTTGGCTGTGATGCCGGTACATTGAATTTTGCCAAAATCAAAGGAACGCATACCGCAATGAAATCGGGCATGGTTGTGGCTGAAACAGTATTCCAGGTGCTGGCTGATAACGATCCGGGCGGCAAGGATCACACGCACTATCAAACCAACCTGGAACGTTCATGGTTGATCGACGAACTAAAACGCTCGAGGAACTTCGGCCCGGCGCTACACCGATTCGGTACCTACCTGGGTGGTGCATTCAACTACGTCGATCAAAACTGGTTCAGAGGAAAGTTGCCTTTCACGTTGCGCGACGAACACAGCGACCATGACAGCCTTGTTGATGCCGCCAGTGCTCCAGCCTTGGAATATCCCAAGCCGGACGGTGAGCTGACCTTTGACCGTAATTCATCAGTATTCCTGACCAATACCTATCACGAGGAAGACCAACCAGCTCACCTGAAACTTGGCGATGAAAATGTCCCCATTATTGTTAATCTTCCAAATTGGCAGGAGCCGGCACAACGCTACTGCCCGGCTGGAGTCTATGAGGTACTAGAGGACAACAACGGTCAGCGCTTTCAGATCAATGCACAGAACTGTATTCACTGCAAGACGTGCGACATCAAGGATCCAAGTCAGAACATCACCTGGGTGACACCTGAAGGCGGTGGCGGTCCCTCATATGCAGAAATGTGATCCAGATTTAGGCCACGAAAGCGCGCGCATTCTGGAATAAACGAAGCCACGGACTGTGTTCCCCCCAGTGAGCGGGGTGCCATGAATTACACAGTGTCCGAAAAACCCGTTCCGGATGCGGCATCATGATCGTTACTCTGCCGTTCGCAGCAGTTAACCCAGCAATGCCCTCTGTAGACCCGTTCGGATTGTAGGGATAAACCAGCGTGGGCTGATCCCGGTTATCGACATAACGAAGTCCGGTCTGATTATTATTCGCGAGGTGCTTAAGTGCTACATTGGAATCGAATGTCGCCTTGCCTTCTCCGTGTGCCACTGCGACCGGCAGATAACTACCTTCCATACCGGCCAGTAAAACTGAATCAGATGCCAACACTTCCACCATAACCTGCCGCGCTTCATACTGCTCTGATTCGTTCTTATCAAAAGATGGCCAATGCTCCGCTCCAGGTATCAGTTCCTTAAGTGCTGCCAGCATCTGACAACCGTTACACACACCCAGCGCGAATCGCTCCGGATGCTGGAGAAAAAGTTCAAACATATCCCGCAACCTAGACTGATAAAGAATCGACTTCGCCCAGCCTTGACCCGCACCAAGTACATCGCCAAACGAAAAACCACCACAAGCCGCAAATCCGGCAAATTCCATAAGGTCTCGATGACCTGCGGCAAGATCACTCATCGTGACGTCGACTGCACTGAAACCCGCACGGTCGAAGGCCGCAGCCATTTCAAGCTGGCCGTTGACTCCCTGCTCCCTGAGGATCGCTACCTGTGGTCGACTCCCCGCCAATATTGCCTTGACAGCAGGGTTCTCACCGAGATCAAAGGATAATTCGGCATGCAGTCCGGGGTCTGTAATGTCCAGAATCCGTTCATACTCAGCGTCAGCACAGTCAGGATTGTCCCGCAGACGCTGCATTTTCCACGATACTTCCGACCATGCTCGGTGCAAATCGATCCGTGCAGCGCGGAACTGCTCCCGACCATCGGCTATGATCTGTATATCATTGTGGTCCTGCTCGACGCGACCAATCACTCTGGAGCAATCACCCAGTCCATAACTGTCCAGGCAGGCAAGCACCGCCGCCTGATCATCAGCCCGGACTTGTAACACCACACCTATTTCCTCGCTGAAAAGTGCCGGTAAAACATCACTGACACTGCCGAGATCAACTTCAAGACCACATCGACTGACAAAAGCCATCTCGCACAACGTAACAAAAAGTCCGCCATCGGATCGGTCGTGATAAGCAATCAGTTTATGCTCGCCGATTAACTGTCGAGTTGCCGCAAACAATCCTGCAAGTAGCCCCGGAGAATCTAGATCCGGCCCATCACATCCGATCTGGCTAAATACCTGCGCCAATGCAGACCCTCCCAGTCGGTCGAGCCCAGCCCCGCGATCTACCAGGATGAGCACGGAATCGAGAC
>LUSG01000164.1 GCA_001629395.1 Gammaproteobacteria bacterium REDSEA-S15_B12
ACACTATTCATCTTCTCCGAAGCGGTTCGCAAAAAGTGCTTTGATCTGATCAATAGCAGTCTGGGCATCGTCTCCATCTGCGGTCACGCAAATGTGAGTGCCCCGGGTCGCTGCCAGCATCATGAGCCCCATAATGCTCTTACCGTCGCACACATGATCTCCCGCCCGTACCTCAACCCGGGCGTTAAATTCTGCAGTGGTCTTAACCAGACGGGCACAGGCGCGGGCATGGAGACCCAGACGGTTAATCACCTCGACGTTCTGTGAAACTTTCACGTCAGGTTAGCAGTGAATTCACGTTGAGATCGCGGTGGGCAACCTGAACAGGGGCATCTCGGTACTGAAAATACTCGACAAGCCGCTGCGCGACATAGACAGATCTATGCTGCCCGCCGGTGCAGCCTAAAGCGACAGTCAGGTAACTTCGGCTTTCTTTATCATAATGCGGCAGCCAGTGATCAAGAAAGCTACTGATCTGGTTGACCAGTTCTCGTGCTGCGCCATCAGTCTCAAACAACGAACGTCAAAAATATAGTCGGCATCTGAAGGGGTGCCATGTTTGAATCCGAATGACTTGAAGACAAGAGTTGTTCCGCTTTGATTCTGTCCACTGACGAACTGACGGATCATCGCGCGTAGTTCGTAGGGGCTGGTAGAAGTGGTGTCTATACGGCGATCTGCATCTTGTTCCAGAGGCGATAGCAGTCGCCTTTCTTCAATGATACCGTCGATCAAGGTCGTTGTGTCATTGGTCAAAGGGTGTCGACGGCGGGTCTCACTGTATCGTCTGACTAGAGTCTCGTCATCGGAAATCAGAAAGATGATTCGAACGGCGAGTCCGGCATTGCGTAAATGTCCTAGACTCGAAGGAACGGCCTGAAGAAACTGTCGGTTGCGTGAATCAATACTGACAGCAGCTCGGTCAGAAAGGCCTTCAGTGTTTTGTCCCAGATAATCGGACAGCTGTGGCAATAGCACAGCGGGCAAGTTATCGATGCAGTAATAGCCTAGATCCTCCAGAGCGTGCAGAGCGATGCTCTTGCCGGATCCGGACATACCGCTGACTATAATGAAATCCATCGTGTTGGCTGTTGGTTAGTTGTTTTGATCGCTGAAACTCTGACGTGCCCCCCGTGTGATGTTAGGTCAGGAGCGTAAACAGCGTCTGGGCATCGCGCGCCCTGAGAATAGTTTCTCGTCGCTCCCTATCGTTAAACGTTTCTGCCAGACTGGCCAGTATGTTGAGGTGCTGTTCTGTGGCGTTAGCCGGTACCAGCAGCCCCACAATCAGCTGGATAGGTTTATCATCTACCGAATCAAAATCAAGTGCTTGCCGCAACCGGATAACTGCAGCCAACGGTTCGGTCAGTCCATTCAAGCGACCGTGAGGTAAGGCAATCCCATCGCCTATCCCCGTACTTCCTAGTCGC
Source organism: Gammaproteobacteria bacterium REDSEA-S15_B12 (assembly GCA_001629395.1). Lineage (GTDB taxonomy): Bacteria > Pseudomonadota > Gammaproteobacteria > Arenicellales > UBA868 > REDSEA-S09-B13. The sequence goes on from LUSG01000164.1 coordinate 1,431, forward strand.
TCGCGTTCATTTAGCACTTGGAACACAGTATCTCGATGCAGATCAGATCGATTGTGAGACATTAATCCTGCGAGTTCCTCGAGCATTCTTTTCTTACTGGGAGCTGAGACGTTTAGCCGTATTCTGCCGGTGCTGAGTAACCCTGTTAAAAGACGGGGATGTGCTGTCGAATTCATGGGCGCATATTCTTCGGAAGACAGTTTGCAGGAAACAGGGATCGGCTCGATGTGAATGGATCGGACGGGCTGTCAGAGCACTGATTTACGCTGGTTTGCCGGAGGAATGTTCATTTGTTCGCGGTACTTCGAGACGGTGCGTCGGGCGATGGACATACCTTTATCGGCGAGCATCTTGGAAAGAATACTGTCGCTGATTGGCTTCGAAGGAAGTTCTAATTCTATCATTTTTCGTATCTGTGCCTGAACAGCACGGGCTGATTGGCCCTCCCCCTTGTTCACGCCAACTTTGGTGGTGAAGAAGTGTTTGAATTCAAAAATCCCCCTCGGTGTCAGCATATATTTGTGGTTAGTCGCCCGCGATACTGTTGATTCGTGCAGATTGAGAGTCGATGCAATTTCGCGCCTAGTCAGTGGTTTTAGTCGACTCTCTCCTCCAATCATAAATTCTTGCTGTCGCAGAACGATTTCTGTTGCAACGCGTTGAATTGTCGCGGTGCGCTGATCCAAGCCTCGAATGAAGGCTGTGGCTTCCGACATTTTTTGTTTAAGGTATTCTTGGGTATCGGCGTCTTGATTCTGTAGGTTTCGTTGATAGTAGCTCGTTACACGCAATCTGTGGTTGACTGTTGAATTCGGTGTGACCTGCCATTTCTCTTCCTGGCGATAAACGTAAACGTCCGGCACCACGTGGTGTGTTTGCTCAGTACCCAGATGTCTCCCGGGCGCATGATCAAGGGTGCGAATCAGATCGATGGCTTGCGACAGTTCTTCGCGGTCTATCTTTAACAGACGAATTAACTCAGTGAACTTGTGTTTGGCCAGCAGTGGTAGGTGTGCCCTGACTAATCGCAATGCAGCCGTTCGGCCAGGTGTATTCGTACCGAGTTGTTCCAGTTGCAGACGAAGGCAGTCGGCAAGATCGTATGCGCCAATCCCTGGAATTGAGAGCGTTTGAACCAGATGCACCATAGCTTCGATCTCTGGTTCCTGGACGTTGATCCGCGTTGCAAGAAGTTCGTGTAAATCATCAACCTTCGCTGTAAGGTAACCGCGTTCGTCCAGCGATCCAATCACAGCCCGTGCAATGGCAACATCTTTACTACTTAATCGGTGATTCGAAAGGCTCTGAAGCAATTCATCCTGTAGCGTGGTGTCCTGCTTTACGGTGTCATAAGAACTGCTCCTCTCGACCCCAGTCACGTGATTTAAGCCCGCAGAGGTGTCCTGCGATAACCCCATGTCATAGATGTGAGAGATGTCAGCCGATTCTTCAGATTCAACCTCCCGAGACGAATTTGAGTAATCGACAGGGGTATTTTCTGGGTATTCTTCAACCTGCTCTAGACAGGGATTGCATTCGAGTGCCTGCACAATCTCCTGATCAATCTCAACGCTGGAGAGTTGCAGAATACGAAGAGATTGCCGCATGTGCGGTGTTAGCTGCAGCTGCGATTCTGCTCGGATTTGTAGCGATTGCTTTATGGCCACAAGACTCAACTCACTGACGTGAAAACGTTTTCATTACGGGGCTAACAGTTTGCCAGGGATAACAACCAACTGCTGTCAGAGACTGAATTCATCACCCAGATAAATGGTGCGGACTTCAGGGTGGGCGAGTATATGGTCTGCTGTTCCAGACGTCACTATTCGGCCTTGTGCAAGAATGTAGGCGCGATCACAGATACCTAGGGTCTCTCGTACATTGTGGTCAGTGATCAGGACGCCGATTCCGATATCCCGTAGGTGGGTAATGATGCGCCGAAATTCACCCAAGGAGATCGGATCTATACCTGCGAAAGGTTCGTCCAGCAGCATAAAAGCAGGCTGCACGGCAACTGCTCGGGCGATTTCGACCCGCCGGCGTTCGCCACCGGATAGGCTATAGCCTTTGGCATCGCGTTTGTGCGCAATACCAAACTCGGACAGCATGGCATCAGCTCGCTTCAGCCTCTGTTCTGCACTGAGATCGGGTAAGGCCTCAAGTACAGCCAGGATATTCTGCTCTACAGTCAGTCGTCTGAAGATCGATGGCTCCTGGGGCAAATAGCCAATCCCCAGTCTGGCCCTGGCATGCATGGGAAGATCGCCGATGTCGGTGTTGTCCAGTTGTACAAGACCATCTCCCCGCCGGATAAGACCACAGATCATGTAAAAACAGGTTGTTTTACCTGCGCCATTGGGCCCCAAAAGGCCTACAATTTCCCCGCTGTTTACGCGCAGGTCAACATGATCGACAACAGCCGAGCCGCGATATTGTTTTACCAGTCCGTGTGTCTCCAGTGTGGCCAAAAGAAAATCTCCTGATTAATCGGTATGCAATGTAAGTCCGGGGCGACACCGCATCTCGACTTCACTGCTCATCGTCGCTAAGGTTGTTTTGCCAGGTGGTGGACCAAGTGTCGTTGACGTTCTGCAACAGTCGGAGCCGTAACGATGGCACCCAGACACCGAAACTCACTGGTGGCGAGATCATTTTCCAGTTGTTGCTGACTTCAAGGATACGAACTCTCGCACCGTTCATGAGCTTCCCGACCACGACCGAGTCTGGTCCGGTCGACGGTGCACTACGCAAGCGTACATTGTCACCGGAGACGATACCGGTCGGACCCTGTCCGGACACATATCGACCGTAGATCCACACCCTCACTCCGCGGGTAACATTCACCTTGGACCAACCGTCGCTTGAGGTGATTACTTTTGCAGGTTCGCCTGCGTTTAGTGCGCCAATGGACGGTGAAGCCTGACTGCGCACGCCATACATCAACGCGCCGCCTTCGACAACATACGCGGCGCGAAATGCCGCGGTCTGCAGGCCGTTTGAATGAGTGGCGGTCGACGAGTCTTTTGCACCGGGACTGCCAGTACTGGCAACCGTTGCTGCACTGGTTTCTTTGGATCTCGGTTGTAATACAATGCGCGGCCGATCTGAATCGCTGGTAACGAGAGTTGCTGGGGACTGACTGGAGCCGGCATTTGATTGTTCAGGTGCTTTGGTCGTTCGAGTCTGACCACGGACCTTCATCTTATCCCGTGCCATATCGTAGACGATGGTTTCACCAGAGATCGTATCGCGACCTTGCCTGATTGTGGCTTGATCCTTAAATGTGACTTCATTGGCGATCTCGTCTAGGATGATGGTCGTGCCCTGGCCGATGACATCTTGCGGTTTGTTTTCCGGTCGCTGTCGAAAAACAGCAGGATTGCCGTGTGCTATTGCCTTTTCCAGCTGCTCGCCTTGGTAAAATAGTTCGACCTCATCTGCAATGATTCTGATCGTGCCTTGCTTGATTGAGACATTGCCGCGGTAAATACGCTTCCCGGTAGCAAAGTCGAGATCAACTTCGTCTGCGTCAATCCATGCTACTTGGTCACGGTCATTTTCCAGTGCGTGTACGGCCGTCGGCGGTATCACTGATAAGGCAAGCATAACCACAACGAGAAGCGGAAGGGGCATAGGTGGAATTCTAACAAACCGAGGTCGACCACCCCTGAGAGGATGACACTGTTGACCTCCGGGCAAACGATTGCGGGCTGGATTAGCTCGAACGAGGTGACCTACCGGCTAATTACCGGAGTTTAATGGTCATTCTATCGGCTGACGTCACGCTGCCGCCAGGGGCCGTGCCGGTTGTTTCTTGAGTGACCCGAACGTTCCCCCACAGCAGAATCTTGGTGCCGTCTTCGGACATCCGACCAGAGTCACTGAAGGTTGTTCGTACCAAATTATTCTGGTCATACTGATCCAGCCGGAGGCCTTCCAATTCAGACCCTGGCGTTGAGGAATTATCTGGGAAATGTTTCAGAGTTTTTCCGACCAGTACATAGGCGACGCCATTGATATCACGTCCCGTGGCTGTGAACCCATGAATCTCATAGTCTGGCTCGTGACTGATAACCGGTGTAGTTTGATGTAATTTGGGTTTGAGAAAATTCATTTGAAGCCATAGGCTCAATCCAAACATGATCACTATTGCGGCAACGAGCACTGCCTGTTCAAGGTGTCGATCGGTCATTTCAGAATATGCCGGCCCGCATCAGGTCGAGTGCATTGAGTGCGCCAATCGGACGCTGTTCCGGATCTACCGCAAACAATCCGTTGATTGAGTGTTGACGCATGAGTTGGACGACTTCAGCGGCCAGCGCGTCGGCGGTGGTTGACCGTGGATCCGACACCATCACCTGATCAATCACTGTGGTTTGGACATCTATGGACTGATTTATGGAGCGCCGGACATCACCGTCAGTATATATACCGATCAAGTGGCCTTCAGCATTGACTATACCAGTCATGCCCAGACCTTTGGCCGACATCTCCTCCAGCGCTGTGGTGAGTTGACTGCCGGATGTAACCAGCGGCATGTCATCATGGGTGTGCATGACATCCCGAACGTAAATCAATAGACGTCGTCCCAGGGTACCGCCAGGGTGAGATCGCGCGAAGTCGTCGCGGCTGAATCCGCGGGATTTGAGTACGGCTACGGCCAGCGCATCTCCCATGCCCAGAGTGGCCGTAGTGCTGGCTGTGGGTGCCAGGTTGTGTGGACATGCTTCCTTGTCGACACTGGTGTCGAGACATTCGACTGCCGTATTACCCAGCGTAGATGCTGCCTGACCGGTCATGGCAATCAGGGGTATGCCCATGCGTTTAATGATGGGCAGTAGGGCCAGGATCTCAGGGGTTTCCCCGGAGTTCGAAATGGCAATCACAAGGTCCCCCGGTGTGATCATCCCCAGGTCCCCGTGACTGGCTTCTCCGGGGTGGACAAAAAATGCCGGTGTACCGGTACTGGCTAGCGTTGCAGCTATTTTCCCGCCGATGTGGCCTGATTTCCCCATCCCAACCACTATGACGCGGCCTTCACACGCCAGCAGCAGCTCGCATGCACGGCTAAATCCGGCATCAAGCCGGTCCGCGAGCTGCCCCAATGCACGGCTTTCCAGGGATAAGACCTCTCGGCCTTCACGAGTAAAATCGATTTTGTTCATGACGCCTTAAATTGTGATTAAGCAGCCAGCAGCCGTGATCTGGGCTATTCTACTGGAATCATGCATTGTCAGTGCTCAGCGATACGGATCGTGATTCAGGCCAAACACTTATCCGGCTTCTGGCTTGTTGGACTCTTAAAAGTTCAACCGCAGGTTCGTTCAGCGGGACGTTCGTTGCCGAATAGGAGCTTATGATGGACTTCCCGATGCTGTATTACAAAACAATACTCTGCCGACCGTTCCTGATATTGGCGTTGCTGCTTGGTGTTCTCATCTTTTTCTCAGCTAATGTCAGCCATTTCCGGCTGGATGCGTCTGCTGATTCTCTGCTGCTGGAGGGTGACGAAGACCTCCGAGTATTTAGTCAGATGTCTAAGCGATATCAAACACGCAGCTTCATCTTTGTTGCGTTTACTCCAAATCAGGACCTTTTTGTTCAGAGCACGCTCAATGTGATCAGTCAGATCAAGAATCAGATCACAGCGCTTGATGGCGTTGAATCGGTAGTCACCCTGCTCGATGTTCCATTGCTGAAGCAGCACAGGGGATCTTTATCAGAGATAACCAGTAGTTACCGAACCTTGGAGAGTCCACTGGCCGACACAGATAAGGCAAGAGACGAACTGATTGTCAGCCCAATATTCAGCGATCTGCTGATCAGCGCGGACGGCAAAACGACTGCACTGCAGGTCAACCTGGCAGAAAACACGCAGTTAATCGCGTTACAAGCCGAGCGTGACCAGCTACTGTTGCGAAGCCAGAGCGCCAACTTCACAGTCAGCGCAAAGCAATCGCTCGACCGCGTTGAGCAGGCTTACGCCCTGGCAAAAGACCACGCCGATCAGCATAACCACCAGCTGATCAGACAAGTTCGCGGCGTCATGGATCAGCACCGAGATCATGGACAACTGGTATTAGGCGGCGTGCCAATGGTAGCCGACGACATGATTACCTTCATAAGGAACGATCTGTTGGTTTTTGGTTGTGGTGTCTTTTTGTTTCTGGTTTTGATTCTGAGTCTGATCTTTCGCCAGCCTCGCTGGGTGTTGTTGCCGTTGATCAGTTGTGCCTATGCCGGTCTGACAATGGTAGGACTTCTGGGGTTCATGGACTGGCCGGTCACAGTGATTTCGTCAAACTTCGTTGCTCTGATGCTGATCATCACCATGTCTATGACAGTCCATCTGATTGTTCGATATAGGCAACTCGAGCGGGATGAACCAGGCTGGTCGCAGCAGGAGTTGGTGTTTCAAACGACGCGGAAAATGTTCTGGCCCTGTCTCTATACTGCGTTGACCACAATCATTGCCTTTGGATCGCTCGTATTCAGCGATATCAAGCCGGTAATTGATTTCGGCTGGATGATGTCTTTGGGCCTTGGCGTTACTTTCCTGACCTGTTTTCTGTTGTTCCCTGTCATGTTGGTGTTGCTTGGGCATGCGTCACGCACTCAAATACGAACCGCCCGGCCGTTCCATCTTACGTTGGGTTTGGCCAGGCTGACCGAGCATCATGGCAGGTGGATACTGGTGTTGGCTGTCGTGCTGATTGGGTTGAGTTTTATCGGCATGATGCGCCTCGAAGTGGAAAACAGTTTTGTAAACTACTTTGGCAAGGACACTGAAATTCATCGTGGCC
>LUSG01000165.1 GCA_001629395.1 Gammaproteobacteria bacterium REDSEA-S15_B12
CTGCCGCGTCCTGCGCCAGGGGTACACCCATAAATGTTGGCGTCTGTGCATCGATCATCGGCAGCGTGGTGCTGTCAATGTCGGTGTATCCGCCCATCCCTTCCCAGGGGGGTTTGTCCATTGTTGCGTGCTCCTGTCGCTTGTCCGTGGGGTTGGATCGAGTGTATGCGGATCGGTGGCTCGCCGTACTGTCAGATAATGCCGCCGTTCACATGTACGACTTGCCCCGTGATGTAACTTGCTTCTTCGCTGACCAGAAAGTTGACCAATGCAGCTACTTCGTCGGCACGGCCGAGTCGGCCTAAGGGAATGAGGCTGCTGATGCGTTCGAGTTCCTCGGGTGTGAACAGGCTGCCGAGGTGTTCGGGATTGGCATTGATCATTCCCGGAGCGACCACGTTGACGGTGGTGGCGGTGTCACTAATTTGAATGGCGAGTGACCGGGACAATGCTTCTATACCCGCCTTGGCGGCGGAAGATGCCGGGAAAACCGGGAAGTCGTTGCGGAACGTGTGTGCATTGAGGGAACTGATAGCGACGACCCGGCCGCAGGCGCTTTGTGCAAGATGCGGCATGGCCGCAGTGACCATCCGGAAAAAGCTCTGGCTGATAACCCGGTAAGCGTAGTCCATGTCGTCTGCTTCGAGCTCACCGAACGGTTTAAGGACAGGAAACCCGGCATTGGCCACGAGAATATCCAGTGCACCGAAGGTATCAACGACTTGGCTGATCAAGTTGCTGCCCGTATCTGGCTCGGATAGGTCACCAAGCATGATCGCCGCATCGCCGCCGGCAGCTTTAACCGCCTCTGCGGTTTGCTCACAGCCGGTTTGGTTGGATTTGGCATGAATAAGAATACTCGTGCCGGGCTGTGCCAGGCGTTTTGCGATGGCCGCGCCGATCCCGCTGCCTGATCCGGTAACCAACGCTGTCCTTGCTTTGGGTTCAGATGATGTCGTCATAAATCAGCCCTTGGCTCAATTGTTATTTCAAGGTATTCGTCTGGTAACGTAGTATAGGCTTAACAAGCCGTATCCCCGAGTGGGTTACAGGGGCTAATTTCCAGTTCGAGCCAGATTAAGGCGGAAGGCTGGAAAACAATGGAGTGAAGTGTCATGAATTTGTCCAATATGATCCAGGCGATTGATCTTCACGCCTGCGGGGAGCCTGGTCGGGTCATTGTGCCAACTGCAACCTTGTTCTGCCGCCGACCCACCCGGAAGCCGATGCCGGTTTTGTCATCATGGAGCAGGTGGAGTATCCACCGATGTCCGGTACCAACACCATCTGTGTGGTGACGGCACTCATCGAGACCGGTATGGTGCTGGCCGAAGAACCGGTAACGCGGCTCAAGCTGGATACGCCTGCCGGCCTGATTGCGGTCGAGGCGAGTGTCGATGCTGGAAAAGTCAAACAGGTCACGTTTGAAAATGTTCCAGCGTTCGCCGTACACCTGGATGTTCCAATCGAAGTGCCTGAGCTGGGCACTGTCATGGTGGATGTAGCCTGGGGTGGTATGTTTTATGTGATTGCTGAAACTGAACCTTTAGGACTGGAACTCACGCCGCAACGAGCCGGTGAAGTCGCCCGAGCCGGGGAGATGATCAAAGCCGCGGCCCAGGCGCAGCTGGAGTGTGTGCATCCGGATAATCCGGAGGTTTCCGGTGTGACCATCGCCGTAATGTCCGGACCACCCACCCGACCCGGTGCGACACTGAAGAATGCAGCCGTAGTGTCAACTGGACAGTTGGATTGGGCACGGCCCCAGACCTGGACGGCAGCACTTGACCGTTCACCTTGTGGTACTGGAACCAGTGCCAAGATGGCTACCTTGTATGCCAAAGGCAAGCTGGGATTGAACGAAGATTTTATTCACGAGGGGATACTGGGAACGATCTTTACCGGACGCCTCAAGCGAGAGACATCGGTTGGGGGCTACAACGCGGTTGTACCGACCATATCGGGTCAGGCCTGGGTCACCGGTATTGCTCAGTACGTGCTCGATCCGGATGATCCTTTCCCGAACGGTTTTACTGTGGGCGATATCTGGGGTGGCGGCACCTGAAAAACAGTTACTGTACGGCACGGCGTTGTGCTGGTCATCACATCCAGTTGATCAGGATTACGCCTGCGACTACCACGGCGACGCCGCCCGCGATGCGTAGTGTGATTGTTTCCTCTTTCAGGGCAAGCGCTGCGAGCAGTGTGAATACCGGATAGGTTCCTATGACAGGCACGAAAACCGGCCCCCGACATGTTGAGCGGTAACCGGCCACGCCGAAGCCTATAGATCACGAGTACGCCCAGACCGCCTACAGTATGGGATAAAAAACCCGCCATCATGGCGTTGGGCATCAGATCGAGGCCGAATTTTCCGGTGGTATTGATCAGTCCACGGATCACGGCAGCGGCGGTCGCAAACACAAGTGCGATGCGCATGACCCGTGTGATGCCAGTACCGGGTATCCATGTCAGCGACATCACACCACACATGGTCACCAGGGTGCCGATCGCAATCACGGGCGTCATGCTTTCGCCCAGCAGAATCATTGCGGTCAGCGCAGCAAAGATCGGTGAGGTTGCGGCCAGTGTCGACGCAACCGTTGCACCGGCCCGGTCCATCGATTCCAGAGTGAAGTAAAGCGACAACGCGGGGTGAAGCAGTCCTGTGGCAACAAATATCCAGAAACCAGCCGTAAACCAGTCTTGTGAGCGCATCCACCACGGTGATGAGATCAGGAACACTGTGACGACAGTCAGGATGCTGACCAGGGCACCTGTTTGAGTGTCCGTATGGGAAAGTCCTCGTTTGGCAGGGATGGCAGAGAGTCCAAAAAATATCGCGGCCAGAAGTGCAAAACCGAGGGTACTGTTCATGAGCGATGTATTTAGCGGTCAGAAGCCGTGCTGCGGCTTTGTGCTGCAACCCTTAGGGACAGCACAGTGCCTGGCTGCAGATTAGGTGTGGCAAATGGGTGGCGCGAGGTCGAGAGTCGGATTGCGTTCGAAAAATCCAACCGGCTTGAGCGTAAAGCCCACATATTCAACTGGCATCACTGGAACTTCAATGCCAACCATCTTGCCTGTTTGACGAGCATAGTTGCCTGTCGCAGATATGACCAGAGATCATGGTTAACAAATCCGGCACGCCGCATGAAGGGTGAATCGGGTTGATGCATCGGTTTGATATTAGGGCCAGGTATCAGCTTGTAGCCCGCATGCCATCCCAGTGTGTTGGTGCGGGTTCGATTGATGATCTTCCAGAACCGCCCATTTTGTGGCGCGATGTCTCGTGCGGCATCTGTTTCTGAGCCGATGATGGTCTCTACGGCAGTGTGTGCGTTACCGTAGGGGTTCTCAGGACCGGTCGGGATTCTTTTGGCTTCGACTTCGACAACGGTGTTGTCGTCACCATCGATACTCATATCGAGCCTGATGTTGAAATAGTGCTCATGTACCATTCCATTGACGCCTGGAGCGACGAGTGCACCATACTGGGTTTGCTCCCCCTCGTGAATAGCACGCAGGTAGAGCGTGCCGGTGAGTTTTGCCTCAAACTCAATAGTGCCGTCTAGGTACAAGTACCAGAACAGGCCATAGTCGTAGTTGCCGATAGTAAAAAACGATGACACAACCAGCCGACGGGACCGGCGGACCTCGCTGTGATCGGCGCTATCCGTATGTTTCCACAGGATGCCGTAATCTTCTTCGTGCATGCAAACTATTTTGGAAAAGCGCCGCACATTACCGTGGCCGTCGACCTGGTCGAAGTCGAAATAATAGATTTCACCCAGACAGTCGCAACCCAGTCGTAATGAATTGACCTGGGCTCCGAAAATAGTCTCGCCCAGATCAAACGAATGATTCATGTAATGATCGCCGGCGGTATCTCCATACGGAACGACCAGCTCGCTGAGTGAGGCGCGATACATTACGGGGCGGTTTATTTCCCCGTCGAGAAATGAAAGCGTGTGCAGGATGAGGCCCTCCTTGGGCGTAAAGCCAACGCGAAACTGCCAGTTCTGCCACTGGACAGCATAGCCATCGACTTTGAAGTCCGGTCCGTCTGGCTGGGTAATATTGAGTGCAGCCAGTGCCGGGCGAACTTCGAGGCGATCCGCGCGGTAGTCGCCCAGATCTGGGGGCAGTGGTACCACACCGCTATCTTCAACACGAAGGACGGTCATCGCATTCAGGTCGACGACTGGAACCAATCCTTCTATTGGGCGGGCATAAGTATTGTCACCTGCGTTTTCAACGTAAAAGCAGTGGACTCGTGTATGGCGAAGCTCTTGTTCGTCAGGTTCGGCTAAGTTGGCAACCGCAAATGCCTCAATATGAACCTGCTGGATGTTCTCAATGCCGCGCCGCTTGAGCCCCGCGACGAAATCCGGATGCTGTCTGACGACCTCCTGCAGTTCAGCACTTTCTTCGGCCAGTGTACACACGCGAACCCCCGGTACCCATGTATAGGATTGCAGCGTCGCATCATTTAGACGAACAATTGCTTCGTATACCTTGTCAGCATTGCGGTCGAGAATAACCGCAAAAACCTCCCGCTCGATGTCATTACCAGATACAAATTGGCGAACCAGCGATTTATCAGGCTCCTTGAGACGTACCTGCTCAAACAGTGCCCGTGAATCGAGTTGTGCTTGTTCGCGGATGATCTCGACCGCGAGGGTGAGTTCTTCGCCACTTAGTGGATCGAGCGGATGGGGTAAAGAAACTCGAATCGGTTGATCCGTCTGCGGCATAAGATGTTCCCTGGCAGGTGCCGATTTAGCGATTGATGTCAGGCGCCTACAGTTGAGGTACCAGACAGAGGCAGAAGTCCGGACAGCTGTCCTGGATCACTGGAGTCGAGGCTAATTCAGCATCGTGTCCCGGGCTTTGACCTTGCGATCGGTTTCCATCATGAATCCCGCGTTGTTGCGGCACAGTGCTTCTGTTTTTCGCATGATCTCGTCGTTCGATTCATCGAGATCAAAATTTTCGCCATAGGGTTGTGGAATATACCAGGGGGTGTGCACATAAAGTTCGAGATAATTGTCTTCAGGATCGGAGAAGTAGATCGACCATGCATTACCGTGGCAAGCGTAGCGGTTGATGTCTACACCGGCGGCTACCAGTCGGTCTCTCATTTCGCGTAATTCATCAAGACTCTCGAGCAGGAACGAAAGTTGCTGAGCAGCGCTGTAGTCAGCATCGTCTGGTCTGCCACCGATCAGCACCAACTCATGATGCTCCTCCGGATTTGTGGATAAAAACAACATCGGGCAGGAATTGACGGGATGCGGTCCGTGATCGGTGACGGTGAAGCCCATTACCTCCGTGTAAAAGTTCTTCATTACATCAGCGTCTCGGATGTTCAATCCAATATGTCCAATACGTGGTCTGGGTTGTGTCGACATAGCGGGTTACCTGTTGAAATTAGGACTGATCAAAGTAGTACTGCTGTTCACCGTATGCTTTCAGCAGTGTTAGGTTACCGGTATTCGGGGCTGAGATTATCGCGATGGATATTCCCACATCTGCTGCATGCCTGACAAGCATAAAACATCAGTCGGAAGTGTTCGACAGTGTGAGTGTGCCCAGGTAGGTGCTTTGTATGAGTTCTGTTGTGATTTCGAAGTCGCCATACTCACTGCTGTGAAACTGCAGCGTGTAGTTACCGCTGTCGCAGTTCAAACCGTTGAATTTAAAATCGCCGTATTCATCAGACTCACCGGTCTGAAGTGTTGCGCCTCCTTGGGTGAGTGCGATTTCTATTCCAACTGCAGCATCGGTGATGCCGTTTTTTATTGTGACCAAGGTGCCGCCGATGAAACACCTGGTGAAGTTGTCTAGATTTTTATAGTAAACCCTGGGGTTTGCTTGGTATTCCGGATTAAGTACCTGCAGTTCTTCATCTTCAACAATCTGGTTCATTTGGTCGTCTTCTACTTTGAGACTGCGAAAAACACCCGTGGGACAGACCTGCTCACAACGCAGTCGGGGTTCACCTCGGTCGAGTAAGTGGGCATCAAAATTCCACTTCTGGGCGACCTGTTCGTCTTCGTTCCACCATATTGCACCGTACGGACAGGAGTTGACGATATCGGGGTTTCCACGCGCTTTGTCAGGATCAATCATCACAATACCGTCTGGGCGCTGGTAAACAGCGCCATCAGTCGATTTTCGGACACAAGGGGCATCGTTGCAGTGATTGCAAGTAGTGGGTCGGTAGGCAACATCCACCATCGGATATTGGCCGTGTTCGCGTGACTCGATATAGAACCACTTGTGTCCATGCAGTGGTTGCGGTGCGGAATAACCCGGGAAATCATTGCCAACATATTCATCTTTGCACGCCAGGAAACAGTTGTTACAGTTGGTGCATTCGGCAACGTCGATGATCAGGTTCCACTTTTCCATATTGTGTGACTATT
>LUSG01000166.1 GCA_001629395.1 Gammaproteobacteria bacterium REDSEA-S15_B12
GCGAATTCTGAAAGATCCTCTACCTCTGACTCGCTGAGGCGCACAATCAAATGTTGCTCACCCTGATCTTGACTGCTATCTATAGCTAGCCCGGAGAACTCCCGTTGGATAAGTTTCTGGGCCTCCGGCAACCTAGAAGCATCGCGTAACCATATTTCAATGGCGCCGTCCAGCCTGTTGTGCACTTCCTTATAACGCAGTTTTTCTTTTCGAAGTGCAGCTCGAATATCCGCGACGTAACGTTCTTGTGCCCGTCGGGCCACACTGTTCATATCGACTTCCATCAGGAAGTGAACCCCTCCCCTCAAATCAAGACCCAGATACATCGGCTTGGCCCCAACACTGGCAAAGAGATCCGGAGCAGCCGGCAGCATGGTCAGCGCTATCGTGTAACGATTTCCGAGCTCTTGTTCGAGCAGATCCCGAACCTTGAGTTGATCATCGGGGGTAGTCAATCGAATGCTGATTCCCCTATCGTCTTTACGAATAGATCTATAGGCCAATCCACTCGAGTCAACCAACGATTTAATCTGCGCAAGATCGGACGACGTTAATGTCGCCCCGCGAGTCCCTCGTATTTGTATACCCAGATCATCACCAAATAAGTTCGGCAAGGCATAAAAGAGACCGGGGATGACCACCACAGCGATGATCAGCCACTTCCACCATGGGTAGTGGTTCCGCATTTCGTATTAGGAACCGGCTGCAGAACCCTTGGGAATCATCTGACCGATTGCCGGACGCTGCACTTTGACGTTTACACCCTTGGCAATCTCTAGCGTCACAAAATTATCGTCAAGATCGACCACCCTACCGACAAGCCCGCCATTGGTCGCAACGTCATCACCTTTCTTGACCGACGCAACCATTTCTTTGTGTTGTTTAGCGCGCTTCTGCTGTGGTCTTATCAGTAGAAAATAAAACAGCACGAAAATAATTACCAGGGGCAACAGACTTAAGAAACCACTTCCACCCTCGCCGCCCACCTGGGCCCAAGCATCAGAAATGAGAAAACTCATCAAATTTATCCATTAGGTCGTTGGAAAAGCGTGTGATTATGCCACATACTGTCTTAATTCGAGATAACGCAAAAGAAATTCCCTGTGAAAATTGTCAAACCGTTTCTCTTCGATAGCCAGACGTATCTCCTGCATCAACTGCCCGAAAAACCACAAGTTATGTACCGTACACAACCGTTGGCCCAATCCCTCGTTGTTGACGAACAAGTGCCGGAGGTAGCTGCGGGAATAGGTAGAACAGCATGGACAACCGCAGGTTCCGTCAATCGGACGTGTATCCTGCCGGTGACGGGCATTTTTCACTTTTAACACGCCGTCCCAGGTATACAGCCAGCCATTGCGAGCATTTCGGGTGGGTAGCACGCAATCAAACATGTCGATGCCGGCCGCAACACCCCTCAATAAGTCCTCGGGCTTTCCAACTCCCATCAGGTAACGTGGCGCGTCGGCCGGCATTAGCGGCGCACAATCATCCAGGATCTCGTACATTTTTGTCTTTGGTTCACCCACCGAAAGGCCACCAAGTGCATAGCCATCAAAACCCAGCGATATTAACGACTCCAGCGAACTTGACCTGAGTTCTGGAAATATGCTCCCCTGGGCAATACCAAACAACAGTTGCTTACCCCCGGCGTGTGCATCCCGACAACGCGTAGCCCAACGCATTGACAGATCCATAGATCTCTTAGCATCTTCGTAAGTTGCGGGATAGTCAGTGCACTCATCAAAGGTCATCGCGATGTCCGAACCCAATCCCTGCTGTACTTGCATCGACTCTTCGGGCCCAAGAAATACGGTTGAACCGTCAAATGGTGATTGGAAGGTGACGCCCTCTTCGTTGATTCGTCGACGCTCGGCCAGGCTCCAGACCTGGAAACCGCCAGAATCAGTCAGGATCGGACCATCCCAACCCATAAATTTATGGAGCGTGCCGTGCTGGGCAACGACTTGAACACCTGGCCTTAGCATGAGGTGAAATGTATTGCCTAATATAATCTGAGCACCGCTGGCTACCACTTCACCCGGTGTAACGGTTTTGACCGCTCCACGAGTACCAACCGGCATAAATAGCGGTGTATCGACTTGTCCCCTATCGAGAGCCAGTACCGATCGTCTGGCCCCACCGTCGCATGACAAAACTTCAAACTTCATCCCGATGTTCCATCCTATTCACAATCATGCAATCTCCGTAACTGAAAAATCGATATCTCTGCTTTAGCGCATGTTCATAGGCCACTCGAATCCTATCGACGCCCGAAAACGCACTGACCATAATCAGCAACGATGACCGAGGCAAGTGAAAGTTCGTCAGAAGAACGTCCACTGTACGAAACCGGTAGCCGGGATAAATATACAGGTCAGTCTCGCCTTCGAACGGTACCAGGTGGGCATTTTGTGAGGCAGCCTCCAACGCTCGCACAACGGTCGTTCCCACACCGATTACCCGATTTCCGTTACGCTTTGTCCGACTAATGAGTTGAACCAGTGCCTCGTCCACCTTGAGCCACTCCTTATGCATTCTATGATCCTCAATGACCTTTGAACGGACTGGCTGGAAGGTACCACTGCCCACATGAAGTGTAAGAAAGCCTATTCTTACCCCTGCTGTCTCTAGCCTCCCTATTAACTCTTCATCGAAATGAAGTCCGGCGGTCGGCGCTGCAACAGCGCCCGATTCGGCAGCAAACACAGTTTGATAACGTTCACAATCCTGCGAATTCGTTTGTCGCCGTATATAGGGCGGTAAGGGCAAAGCGCCGTCGGCGGATAGAACTTTCTCGAAGACCGCACCCGCCAAAACTACCAATTCATAGAAGTCTGAAGTACGCGACCGTACCTGCAACCGGTACCCACTTGGGGTCAGGAGTTCCGACCCGGCCCGAACCGGGTTACTGGAGCGAATCATAGCAAGACAACGACTAGGCCCCAGTAGTCGTTCAACAACTATTTCCACCCGACCACCGCTGCCTGCCTTCACAGCGTTGAGCCTGGCCTTGAATACCCGGGTATCGTTAAATACCAGAAGATCCCCGGGCTGGAGCAAGTCTGGGAGATCTCGAACATGCTTGTCGGTGAGTGGACCCTCGCTTGTAACGCACAGCAGGCGACTGTCTGAACGTCGTTGGAGAGGTTTCTGCGCAATGAGCTCCTTTGGCAAGTCATACTCAAAGTTCTCTAACATCATGTTTCGGCCTATTTTGTCTATCGGTTAAGATTTAGGCTTGATCAATTCTCGCACTCGGCACAGGACAGTTACAACAGTTGCATCGTCGACCTTGAACTGGTTAGACACCATCTTCTATGCCGAAATATAGTGGGGTACACTTTATGTCACGCTCAAGTTCTTGCATTTACCAACCGGAGCTCTTGTCATCTTGAATCCTTCCTTACCAATTGTCGATATTCGTTCTGGAACATCACCGATCGACGACCCAAGTGTCGCGCAACAACTGGATATGGCGCTACAAAAACACGGCTTTTGCTACATCGCAGGTCATAACATAGCCACCGGCAATGTTAAAACGATATTCGACGCAACCCACCGCTTTCACGCACTTCCGGGTCCAGCCAAACAAGACATCAAAATCAATCCATTTCACCGTGGATACATTGGCTTCAACTCCAGTACAGCGGTTACTTCTTCTGTTGAAAAACCAACCCGACCCAACTATTCCGAATCCTTTATGGTCATGCAGCCAGTCTTGCCTGATCACCCCCACTGGGGAACTGGGATATTTGGGCCGAACCAATGGCCCGAACCCTTGATGCCAGCGTTCAAGTCCGAAGTCGAAGCCTATTATGATGCAATGGAATACCTTGCTCTTGAATTGGTTCAAAGACTTGCTGTGGCACTCGGGCAAGATCCACATATTTTCGATCAGGCATTCGAAGATCCAACGGTCTTTCTGAGGTTACTTCACTATCCGGCAATAACCGCTGCAACGGCTGGAGAGGGCTACGGTTCGGCACCACACACGGACCATGGATTTCTAACCCTCGTTTCTCAGGACCTTACCGGGGGACTGGACGTGCTCACTAGCGATAATCGGTGGATAGCAGCTGCACCGATTCCTGACACCTTTGTACTCAATGTTGCAGATATGCTGTCGTACTGGTCAGGTGGTCGTTGGCCTTCAACGCCTCATCGGGTTTCATTGAGCGCCAAGGAACGCTACTCGGTTGCGTTCTTTTTCGATCCTACCTTTGAGACACAAGTGCAGCCATTCCCGTCGCTGACTCGACCCGGTGACAATGATTCGCCGGTTCATTACGGTAACTACCTTATGCACCGATTCGATAACAACTACGACTACCGCTCCACACTCTGACTAATTCGAACACTGGAGAACTGAGCAGATTACGGACGTACGATCGATTCCATCACCAATGCAGTAAAGTCGTTCATCGATCCAGCATCGATCCAACGCACCACAACCACGAGATCGTAATCAGGATCTATCCAGACATAATTCGCGCCAGCGCCATATGCGAATACACTGGACTCGCCCGCGCCTGCGAACAAGCTCCGGTTAGAGTTAAGCCACCAGAGAAAACCGTAGTTTAGATTCAGCGGGCACGGTGCAAATAGAGGGTCTAAGCAATTCTTGGGCAGAATCTCCACATTGCCCCAACGGCCCTGTCGACTGATCAACAGGCCCATGCGCGCATGATCTAAAGAACTGATCCATAGACCTCCGCCCCAATGTGCACCACCTGACACACTCTGCACTAATCGACCCTTAATTTCGATGTAGGAATTCCTATATCCGTGCCACTCCCAACTGTGACTTGCATCAATAGGATCCATGATGTTTTTGCGCAAGACATCCGAGAGCGATGTTTCAAACAATCGAGTTAGGCACAACGCAGCTAGATTCACCCTAACATCGTTGTATTCCCAGTAACCACCAGGTTCCGTCAATTGTCGGGCCTGCCCCTTTTGACTGTCGTTCGCATCCGGTCCGACTTGTCGATTCCGATCTACCTGATCCGGCTTTGACCACAAGGTACCTTCCCATTCACTTGTCTGCTGTAGGAGATGACGCCAGGTGATTGCTTTATTGTGACCTGAAGAAAACTCTTTAAACCCATGGCATTCGCTTACCTGATCGTCAAAACTTTTAATAAGGCCATCTCGATAGGCAACCGCAGCGCAAAGGCCAATATAACTTTTCGTTGCACTGAAAGTCGGGTCTACCCGCTCGATATCGCCCCACGACATTGCTATCTGCCCATGCCTGATAATCAAGCCCGCGGGTCCTCCGCGTGGCTTGAGTGGGCCCAAGATCTCATTCCAGGGTGGTGGCTCTGAACCTGCAATCGCTTTTTGTTCTGACAGGTCGTACAACCAATTGGATTCATGCTGACAGGCAAATTCAACCGCGCGATGAAGACGCGCTTCATTTAAACCGAGTGACGCGGACTGGCAGCGCGACCAACTGTCAGCGGCGGGCGGCAGGTAATTCTCGAGAATCAATTTGCGAACCGGCACTCTGCAAAAGGCCGTATTGATATCATCCGGTGCACCCCGTGTGGCCCCTTTTTTTATGCCGCCGTGTTAGAGGCTCAGCAAGGTCTGCACTGTTTCCGCGGTGACATTGCCTCCGGTTACGGCGGCGACTGTCGTGCGATCCCGATCAACCTTGCCGGAAAAAAAAGCCCCGGCCGCAACAGCGCCTGCCGGTTCTACCAAAAGCTTTCCTCGGAAAAGTAACGACCTAAATGATGCAGCTATATCTTTTTCTGAAACCAGAACCACATCATCTAAATACTCCTGAAGGTGATGAAACGGATACACACCTGGAAACCGGGCGGACAACCCATCCGCAATGGTATCCCAGCGACTGAGCGTTACAGGTTTGCCCGCTTTCCTAGACAAAAAGTACGCATTTGCACCTTCAGGTTGTACACCTATGATCCGGATGTGAGGTGCACTCAGTTTCACCGCAGTCGCTATCCCGGCGGCAACACCGCCGCTCGAGACCGGCACGAGTATCTGTTCTACCTCCGGGGCATCCTCAATTACTTCGAGACCTATGCTGCCGTGACCTGCGATCACTGGTGGGTACACCAAGCTGAGCACCCGCAAATGCGAAGGCTTGGGCGAAATTGCCCGAAGAAGCCAGAACGATGCCTCGTTTTCGTTCCAATTCGCTGAGACACCTAAGTACATTGAAAGCAGCACGAACTTTATATGCGCCAGTTACTTGAAGACATTCTGCTTTGAGGAACAGTTTCTCGTGACCAATATCACACGACTCAGGTGCCAGTGGCACAATTGGAGTTCTTCGTACGGTTGAAGGCAACGCCTCTCGCGCGTCTTCGATATCCTGCAAGGTTGTTAAAGTTGGCTTCATCCCAGAGAGAATACCCTTCTACCTTAGCTCTACCAATGTTCCATTCGTAGCAGCCGATTCTATACTCCTTGAGTAATCAGGTTTGATTTTTGTGACGTCAGCTCAAAGAACACGCTAGAATTTGACAGGAACACACAAGCCGGAGTGGTGAAATTGGTATACACGGCTAACATAGCCAAGTGATTAAATGGTTAGCTGCACTAACAGCTAAAACTAGCTATAGCTGTGATTTGCATCGCTAACTTTTTAATGACTGACGCAGCATTACTAGCTAAACCAACAACAGTGGATAGCATTTATGAAGGGATACATAACAGTTGGCACCAACAACTTGACACGCTCCGCCGCATTCTATGAAGCTTTATTTGAGGAGCTCGGTTTTACCCGACAACGTGAATACCCCGGAAGGGCTGTCTACTTCGGCACGGAAGATGACATTCAATTGGTGGTAATTACCCCGGCTGACGGCCAACCCGCCACGCCAGGCAATGGCACAATGGTTGCATTGAATGTCGACAGTCAGGAACAAGTTCAGCGACTGCATGCCCGAGCCATTGATCTGGGTGCAAGTGATGAAGGGGGACCGGGCCCGAGAGGCAGCGACACATTTTATGGTGCATATTTTCGAGACGCGGACGGTAACAAGATAGCCTTCTACCTACGTTGAATTCTTTCCTACTGGACCCCAGAACCATACAAAACGACATTATGAACACGAACCAAGCTGGACCAAATCCGGGCCACGAATTTGCAGGTGTGTTCCCAGCCAACCCGACACCTGTCACGGATAAAGGCGACATTCATGAGAAGGGCCTGAGGGCTGTTCTAGAAGACAACATGGCCCACGGTGTTCATGGGTTTTGGGTTGCTGGAACATCAGGTGAAGGCCCTTTATTGTCCGATGACCAAAGGGACACAGTAGCTCGGATCGCAGGAGAGACCACCCAAGGCCGTGCCTTGTCAATTATGCACATCGGTGCGATCACTACCCATAGTGCAAAAAAAGGTGCACGAAGTGCCGTGCGAGGAGGTTGCGCAGCCATAGCGTGTCTCCCACCGTTTCTGATACGTGCAAGCACCACCTCCATCATTGACCACTACAAGGCTGTGGCTGACAGCGCTGAGGATCTACCGCTTTTCGCCTACAATCTTCCACAATTGACGCAGGTAGAGTTCGATCGAAATCTGATGGAATCTCTGTGCAGTGAGGTGCCCAGTCTAATCGGCCTCAAACACTCGGCTTACGACCTCTCGATGATTCGCCACTGGAACGAAATGGGGCTCATATGCTTTTCCGGATTCGGTCAGTTGCCACTGCCTGCGCTGACGATGGGTGCCGTGGGCACTATTGACGCACCTTTATCAATTTCACCCTGGTTGTATGTTGAACTGTACGATGCATGGAAAGCAGGCGACCTGGACACGACCAAAGCTAAGCAACGGGAGATCCAAGCAATAGTAAACTTGACTTGGCGCTACGATGCTGTCTCAGATGTGGGCAAAGCAATTCTTGGACAACGCCTCGGGATCGACTGTGGTCGAGCCATCCGCCCTAATAACCGCCTGACCAGTGATCAACGCCGTGATGTGATCGACACTGCGACATCAATGGGCCTAATTATCCGTTAGTGCAGCATCGATCAGACTAAAGTGTTTCACACGAAGCGATTTCCAACACCGCAAAATAAAATCAGCAGAACATGAAATTTTTGTTCGATGTCTTTCCCCTGGTTCTTTTTTTTGGCGCCTACAAGCTGTACGGCATTTACGTCGCGACAGCGACCGCCATCATCGCAAGCATTGCGCAGGTTTCTATTTTCTGGTTGCGAAACCGGCGATTTGAAACAATGCACCTGATCACTCTGGGCGTGATTATTTTGTTTGGCGGGCTTACACTTTTATTTAGAGACGATGCTTTCATAAAATGGAAACCAAGCATCGTCAATTGGTTGTTTTCTGTACTTATATTAGGCAGTCAGTTGGTTGGCCGACGGACTGCCCTACAGGCTCTACTGGGTAAAAGCTTAACGCTACCCGATAAAATCTGGCGTAATGTCAATCTAAGTTGGGGTATTTTCTTTTTGATTGTTGGGCTGCTGAATCTATACGTTGCATTTTATTATCGGCCGGAACTCAGCGAACAAGTTCGAACAGATTTCTGGGTCAACTTCAAGGTTTTTGGCCTGATGGGTCTGACCTTGGTATTTGCCATCGGTCAGATGCTTTGTATTGCAAAATATCTAAAACCAGAGCACGATGAGAATCTGTAATTTCGCATGACACACTCGACCGATGATCGCCAGTCAACTGCCGATACCGGCCTGACGGAAAACGTCTCAAAGAAAAGAGCTGAAATGGTTCGCGAACGACTGTACCAGGACCTAGCGGCAGAATTTGTTGAGGTAGACGATCAGAGCCATCTCCACGCAGGCCATCCTGGCGCTGCAGCTGGAGGTAGCCACTTTGAGGTGCTCGTGATTTCAAAAATGTTCGAAGACCTGACAACTTTGGCACGCCACCGACTCATTTATCAGGCAATGGGTGATGCCATGACACGGGACATACACGCACTAAGCATAAAAGCCTTTACACCCAGCGAAGTCTAGAACGATATAATGAGCGATTCTAAACAACTCTTACGAAAATGGTGACTGACCTCACAGGTGGATAAACCAGGCCCAGTGTCGAATACAACACCCCTTTATCCGTTACATTGCGAGCTTAATGCCAAGATTGTTGAGTTCGCGAACTACCAGATGCCTCTCAATTATCCAACTGGCATCATCAAAGAACACCATCATGTTCGTGAATCTGCCGGTCTGTTCGATGTCTCTCACATGGGTCAAATCAAAGTCATCGGTGACAGTGCCACCACTTTTCTTGAATCGTTATTACCCACTGACCTGCACCAATTAGAAGTCGGCCGTCAACGTTATAGTTTTCTAACCTTGGCCACGGGCGGAATTCTCGACGACTTGATGATCTCAAAACTTGAAGATCACTATCTGCTTGTTGTCAACGCATCCAATAAAATTCAGGACTTAAATCACATCGCCGATAAGCTTCCAGCAGACTGTACGGCTACGCTCCTGGATAACCGTTCTCTCCTGGCACTACAAGGCCCGCTCGCCCGAAAGGTCATGTCACGATTGTGCCCAGATATTGCAACCATGCGGTTTATGGACTCCATAGACACTGACGTGGAAGGCATCAGATGCCAGGCATTCTGTAGTGGCTACACAGGGGAAGATGGTTTCGAGCTTGCAACAAATAGCGACGATGCATTGGAGCTGGGCCAATTATTGCTCGATCAACCCGAAGTCGAACCCACAGGACTCGGGGCTAGAGATTCCTTGCGCCTGGAAGCGGGCTTGTGTCTGCCTGGTAATGACATTCATCCGAACATCACACCAGTAGCGGCAGGTCTGTCCTGGGCAATCCCCACAAGCCGTCGGAAAGGCGGCTCCAGATCTGGTGGCTTCCTGGGTTCGGAGCCCATATTGCTGGAACTCGAAAATTGCCCCTCAGTCACCCGGGTAGGGATTCAGCCCGAAGGCCGAGCGCCTGTCCGCGCCCATTCTGAAATCCTGATCCCAACCGGTGAATCAATCGGCACGGTTTCCAGCGGTGGCTATGGACCGACTGTTGGCAGGCCAATAGCGATGGGCTACGTCAAATCGACGTATAGTGACCTAGGTACAGAGCTTCAAGCCATGGTGCGAGGCAAACCTCTGGACGTTAAGGTTTGCCACTTACCTTTTGTACAACACAATTACAAACGACACTAAATTACATCAGGAGCTTATTCAGCATGAGCGACATACGATATACCAACGACCACGAATGGGCACGACTTGACGGTGTTCTTGTGACTGTCGGGATTACAGACTATGCGCAGGATCAACTGGGGGAACTCGTTTACGTTGAACTGCCTGCGGTCGGTACAGCTGTTAACCAAGGTGACGAGGCCGCTGTCATCGAATCCGTGAAGGCTGCAGGAGACGTCAAGTCACCAGTCACGGGAAAGATCGTTGAAATTAACGAGTCACTCAACGATTCACCCGAATCAGTTAACGACGATCCCACTGGTAACGGCTGGTTCTACAAAATAGAAATAGGAGATTCTTCAGAGCTAGAGAACTTGCTGTCAGAAGCCGAGTACAACGCTCTAATTGCCGAGCTATCCTAAACCGCGCTTAAATATTCCTAAGGGGGGAATTATGAAAAAGCTGCGTAAGAGCCTTGACGATCTTGAAATACCTCGAGATTTCATTCGCCGCCACATAGGTCCCAGTCAATCGGATATTGACCAGATGCTGGCGGTTACGGGGCATGAATCCCTGGAACAACTGATCGACCTCGCAGTCCCTGCCTCTATCGTAAGTGAACAGCCTTTGGATCTACCGCCCACTCGAAGCGAACGGGCTACCAGCACCTACCTTCGGCACATGCGACACAGAAACCGTGTATTCGTGTCGATGATTGGTTGTGGCTATCATGGCACGATCATGCCGCCCGTCATCAAGCGGAATGTGCTGGAGAACCCAGACTGGTATACCGCCTATACCCCATACCAAGCAGAGGTCAGCCAGGGCCGTTTGGAAGTGCTGCTAGGTTTTCAGCAGATGGTTATGGAC
>LUSG01000167.1 GCA_001629395.1 Gammaproteobacteria bacterium REDSEA-S15_B12
CCGCACCGCCAGTCGTAGTGGTCATATAGTAATGGTTATCACCTAGCCTGGAACTGACGCCGTCGTCCATCACCATCCCATCTTCTCCGAGCATTAACCCATAGCGACATCGGTTAATTTCGAGTTTCGACCACGCATTGGTGTAAATTCTATTAAGAAATTCTGCCGAATCCCGCCCGCGAACTTCGATCTTTCCCAGCGTGGAGGCGTCCAACAGGCCGATACCCCTACGTGTGGCGAGGCACTCGCGGCTTACAGCACTCTCCATGGTTTCACCGGCTTTAGGGTAATACCACGGCCGCTTCCACTGTCCAACGTCTTCAAATACTGCGCCGTGAGCGACATGCCAGTGATGCATCGGCGTTTTTCTGACTGGATCGAAATATACGGCTCCCAATTCACGACCTGCTATAGCCCCAAAAGTGACCGGGGTATAGTTGGGCCTGAACGTGGTGGTCCCAGTAGCCGGGATGGATTGTCCCAAGTGTTCGGCAAGTATCGCCAACCCATTGATGTTTCCCGTCTTACCCTGATCGGTACCAAAACCTAAAGCGGTATATCGCTTAACATGTTCAATAGAACGGTAGCCTTCTCGTGCTGCCAGCGCTATATCCGCAACCGTCGTGTCGTTCTGATAGTCGACAAATTTTCTGCCACCGCGGCCCGGCAAAACGCCATCGGGAACATCCCACATTGGTTCTATATATGAATCGGACGCACCTGAAACATAAGGAATATCTATACTCGCAGGCTCATAACCCGCCTCTCGCACTGCATGCACCCCGGCATCTATTCCGTCTCTCAGACAGTTAGCCAGCTGAAAAATACCCAGGGCCGATCCAGCAGACCGTTCGGATTGGACAGACTTACCCGGTATAAAACAGGCCTGACTGTCATCGTATTGGGGCCGGCCACCGGACTGACAGTGCAGATGAATCGTCGGATTCCAACCTCCAGAAACCGCGAGCACCTGGCAGTCGAAAGATCCCTTTTGAGTCAGCACCTCCCGACCATCCGCTGATAGACGACATAACTCCACAGCCCTAAGACCTTGCCAGCTGCTTCTTGTCCCACCAACCCCATGACCCGAATAGACCGGAATACCCAGCGCCTCCATCTGCAAGAGTCGCTCCTCAGATGGTTTCTGTCGAACATCAATGACCCCTTTTACCTCCATACCGGCACCGTACATGTCGACAGCGGTTTGATACGCTGAATCATTGTTCGTAAAGACAGCCCCGGTACGGCCAGGTCGAACGGCGTAACGATTGATGTAGGTTTGAATCGCCGAGGAGAGCATGACGCCTGGGCGGTCATTGTCAGCGAACACCAAGCCCCTTTCTATAGCTCCGGTAGCCAGTACGACCTGGCGAGCTCGGACCCGCCAATTACGCTCTCTGGCAATCATGTTGCCGATACCAGCCTGGTGATCGGTCCGTCGTTGATTGATCACCAAAAAGTTATGGTCGTAATAACCTGAGACAGTGCTTCTAGGCAGCAGCATTACGTTTTCCATTAAGGACAGTTCCTTTAGCAGATTACCTAGAAATATCCATGGACAGGCGCCCGACACGTGCTCACTACTCGAGAGCAGGTCGCCCCCCATTTCGGCTTGTTCATCTGCAACAATCACCCGGGCACCAGAGCGACCAGCAACTAACGCAGCCATCAGCCCTGTCGGGCCAGCACCAACAACCAATACATCGCAATGGGCGTTTCGCTTGTCATAGCGGGCAGAATCCGGTCCAGTGGGTGCATGACCGAGTCCGGCTGCGCGACGTATGTGACCTTCATACCAATCCCACAAAAAACGGGGGCGCATGAACGTTTTATAGTAAAACCCAGCTGGTAGTAAGCGGCCTATTCGGTTGTTGATCGCGTACAGATCAATCTCAAGACTCGGCCAGCCAACAACGCTTCTTGCTGATAATCCGTCAAACAATTCAACCTGTGTCGCCTTGAGATTTGGTATTGTTAAAGCGCCTTCCCCCAACTGAACAATCGCATTCGGCTCTTCGGACCCACTCCCGAATACACCCCGAGGACGGTGGTACTTGAAACTTCGGCCAAAGAGTCGTAACCCGTTGGCCAATAACCCCGATGCCAGGGTGTCGCCTTCAAAACCCTCATAACGACGACCGTTAAAGAAAAATTCTACGGGTCGGCCGCGGTTGATTCGGCCACCAATCGGAAGACGCTGTGAACTCACTTAGGTATTCCGTCTGACGACTGCTCACCGATCTTGTATACCGTGTCGATTTCATAGGACTGACTGTCTCTGACGACATTGAACCACCGTCGACAGCCCGCTGTGTGGCACCACTGCTCTTGAAACCTACCCTTTGTGTTTTTACGATTAAACAGGTAGTCGCCCCAGTCTTTATCGGAAAGGTTTTCTGGTTCCTTAGGCCTGACAATATGAGCCTCACCGCCGTAGCTGAACTCCGACTGGTCACGTGACCCACACCAGGGACATTCAATGCTCAGCATTCAGCCTCCTTTGTTAACCAAGATCAGTGTGCGACACCAGCCGCCCCGTGTTCATCGATCAAGGCACCCGTGTAAAATCGGTTGAGATCGAACGCTGCGTTTAAATCATGTGGTGCATCACGCGCAATGGTGTAAGCAAAGACCCAACCCGAACCCGGTGTTGCCTTGAATCCACCGGTGCCCCAGCCGCAGTTGAAATACAAGCCTTTTACGGGAGTCAGTGAAATAATTGGGCAGGCGTCTGGGCAGACATCAACAATTCCACCCCATTGCCGAAGCATTCTGACTCTGCTGAAATTCGGAAAGAGCTCAACAATCGCAGCAATATTTCCTTCGATAACGGAATAGCTGCCCCTTTGGCCGTACCCTATATAAGGGTCTATGCCTGCACCCACCACGAGTTCGCCTTTATCAGATTGGCTGATGTAGCCGTGAACAGCGTTCGACATGATCACCGTATTGAGCACAGGCTTTAACGGCTCTGACACCAATGCCTGTAGAGGATGGCTCTCGATTGGCATTCGTAGGCCAGCGTAATCGGCCAGTACACTCGAATGACCGGCTGCAACAACACCCACCTTGGGAGCCCCGATGAAGCCTTGTGTCGTGTCGACACCTATCACCGATCCGTTTTGCTGACGGATTCCCGTCACCTCACAGTTCTGAATGACGTCGACTCCATATCGGTCCGCACCACGGGCAAAACCCCAGGCCACCGCGTCATGACGAGCGACACCTCCACGAGGCTGGAACGAAGCCCCAAGTATTGGGTAACGCGCCTGTTGCGAAATGTTGATAGTGGGTTCGATATCCTTGATCTGCGCGGGCGTTAACACTTCGCTGTCGATGCCGTTTAACTGATTGGCACTGGAACGACGAACAATGTCCCGCATATCCTGAAGGGTATGGCCGAGATTCATCACACCGCGCTGACTGAACATAACGTTGTAATTCAATTCCTGGCTGAGTCCCTCCCACAACTTCAATGATTTTTCATAAAGATGAGCGGCTTCGTCCCACAGATAATTGGAACGAACGATAGTGGTATTCCGCCCGGTATTACCCCCACCAATCCAGCCTTTTTCCAGCACGGCAACTCGAGCGATTGAATGTTCTTTCGCCAAGTAATAGGCAGTCGCGAGGCCGTGCCCACCGCCACCAACAATGATCGCATCGTACGCCGGCTTGGGATTTGGACTCCGCCAGGCCTGTGACCAGTTCTGATGATAGCTGACCGCATTTCGCGCCAGACTGAAGATCGAATACTTATTTTTCATTGGCAAAAATGAGTGATTTGCCTATTTATCTGCATATACCGGGAATCGTGAACACAGCTCCAGAACCTGTGCCCGCACATTGTCCACCACGCTCTCGTCACCCATTTGATCGAGGACATCACAAATCCAGTCGGCAACCTGTCGGATTTCGACCTCACCGAATCCTCGAGTGGTACTGGCTGGTGTGCCAATACGAAATCCGCTCGTGACAAACGGTGAACGAGGGTCATTGGGCACGGAATTCTTGTTGACCGTGATATTAGCTCTGCCGAGCGCTGCATCAGCGTCCTTGCCAGTGATATTCTTATCGATGAGATCTACCAGAAACAGATGGTTATCCGTGCCACCCGACACGATCTTATAACCCCTTTGAATAAATGAATCGGCCATAGACTGCGCATTGCTGATCACCTGCTGCTGATAAATCTTGAACTCTGGTTCAAGCGCCTCTTTTAATGCGACCGCTTTTCCCGCAATCGCGTGCATCAGCGGCCCCCCCTGAGTACCAGGGAATACCAACGAACTCAACTTCTTCTCAACGGCTTCATTCTCACGGGCCAGAATCATGCCGCCACGAGCGCCGCGCAGAGTCTTGTGCGTTGTGGTAGTAGTCACATCAGCGATTGAAACGGGACTGGGGTATAGCCCTACCGCAACAAGACCGGCGACATGCGCCATATCGACAAAAAGGTAAGCACCGACAGAGTCTGCGATCTCCCGGAATCTTGCCCAGTCAACAATGCGGCTATAGGCGGAAAATCCCGCCACTATCAGCTTCGGTTTATTTTTTTGGGCAAGACTTGCCACCTGGTCGTAGTCGATCTCTCCGTTTGCGTCATCCAACCCGTATTGCAGGGCGTTGTACAGCTTGCCAGAAAAATTTACCGCAGCACCATGAGTTAAATGGCCGCCGTGCGCAAGACTCATACCGAGAACCGTGTCACCGGGCTCTGCGAGCGCCATGTACACCGCCGCATTAGCACCAGACCCTGAGTGCGGCTGAACATTTACGTAATGCGCATCAAAAAGTTCTTTTGCCCGATCTATCGCCAACTGCTCAGCCACATCCACATGTTCGCATCCGCCGTAGTAGCGTTTACCCGGATAGCCTTCGGCATATTTATTGGTCAGTACGGACCCTTGCGCTTCAAGCACTCGGGGGCTGGTGTAGTTCTCCGAGGCAATCAGTTCTATGTGTTCTTCCTGGCGCTGCCTCTCGTCCATTATTGCGGCCCACAGTTTCTCGTCATAACCTTCTATACGTTCTGTCATCTTAAACATCGTCGTCACCTCGCAAAATAGGTACTATCTGATACGTGTCCATCTGACATAGACTGGCATATCAACTTTCGTTCACTGCACAGTTGCAATAACCCCTGGGGCATCCATTCACAGCTGGCACCAGGTCCGCTCCCCGAATTCTAGTAGGGCTTTCAAATAACCCCAACAAAGACAATTAATCGGTCGCATCAATAAGAGTTATTTGACTGAGGTTTCACATCTGCTCTGAACAGCGTGTCTTGAGTTTTTCAAGCACCGCTACTGGCACATCATCCAGATTACTACAGAGTTCATGCACCACAGACGAGATTCGCCGAACCCGCACGGCATCCAACTGCACGGGTAACAGGCTCAATGCTTTCTGTACACTATCCAGATCACTGTAGCTTCCGTGGAACAATGTAAACCAACGTTTACCCGAAATACTGCTACTGAAATAGCTGACGTGATCATCGAATAATTCGGTGCGACAAAATTCTCGTATCAGCATCTCACTGGTCGAACTGAAAAGCTCCAGTGTGTATCGTTTAGGTGCCTGGGCAAGCAACCAGTCATAGTCATTGCGTTCGAGCGGTGCTGAGCTTGCCAATTCAGGCACCGCGGGTTCCTCCTGCGGCTGCCCAGTGCTGTGCGTTATCGAAGATACCTCTTTCAGCGTTCTAGCATTTGCCGTCGCCGACACCGTATCGACATTGTCTTGGGCCCGAAGAAACTGAGAAAGTGCTGCGATGTCGGTATCCTTATGGTTGTTCCGGGACTTAGATTGATACTCCCCCTGCCAGATCCGCTCGAGAGTCGCGTTGTCATCGGCCTGCTCAATCAAGCCCAGTACTGGCGTCCACCCGGTAAGCGGACCCGGCACCGACAACTTAACCCAGGGCTCAGCCAAGTCGATAAATTTCAGCGACTGACTCCCACCCAGATTCATTACGACCAGAGCTGATTCTTGAACAGACGCAACCCCTGAACGCAGGGCCGCTCCTTCTGCTACTTTCACGTTTGGCCCGGAGACCTGTTCGACATCAGCGAGGTTGACCCAGCCGGTCAACAATTGGCTGAGTTCCACCAGATACCAGTCGTCCTGCCGCTTGATAATCCTGACGAGCTCTCCCGCATTGGCCTCACCCAGAATGACCGAGAGTCGATTGAATGCGTTATAAATCCAGACTGGCACCGGTCCGACCCGAGCGTACTGACTGACCGAACTACTGCCTGGTTTTGATTCGCTCAATTCAGCAAGATTCTGAAGCAGCAGCCCGGCTTCCAGACTGCCACCGTTCAATGCCGCAGTTAACCATTTCCTTGCATCTGCTGAGTTCTTGGGCACGCCTGCACCGTACAAATAGGCAGTGCCTAGACCATACTGCGCTGCAGCGTTTCCATTATTGGCCGCTGCCCGCCACCATTCCAATCCATACTCGCGATTTGAAGTCAATCCTTTGCCACTGAGATAAATAGCGCCGAGCAGGTATTGCGCCCTCGGTTCACCCTGTTCAGCAGCACGGCTGAGCCAGTAGACTGCTTCTTCAGTACTGACGACAACGCCCGCTCCTTGCAGAAACATCAGTCCCAACCGATACTGCGCTTGGCTATCACCTTCATAAGCCAGTAGCATCCACATCTCGAGCGCCTTCTGATACTCGCCCGACTGGTAGGCCTTAAGTGCTTCACTCGATCCGGCGAAAGACACTACTGGTATCGAAAGTAATGCTAGAACGCCCAAGGTAAGAACCATACGTACCAACAAGCCAGCTGCACGATCACGCCCTTTGTCCAACAGCGGCGACCAGCTGTGAAACATTATTCTCATGCCTAAGTAACCCAAAGCAGTTCGATTCGTGAAAGCCATCTATTAAGACGCGCCTTGGGCTTTCTGGCGCCAGCGTCTCAGACTCTCCAACGACCGTCTTCCATGATAGGCGATCTGCTCATCGGAGTAACGCCACTGCTTGCCGACCGGGCAAGCCAGTCGCGATAAACAACGATCACCGCAACCCGAATCGGATAAAAGGCGTTGTCCTACGCAGGCCTGTAAATTTAGTAGAGACCCATTTTGGACAGCCTCCGCAGGACACATGGATTCACAGGGGTTAGCCCGACAACTCTGGCACGGTGCCTCACTCGTGTCATATGCGTTTGGCAGCAATGGGGCATTAATTAGAAACACGGCCCTAAAAGCAAACCAGGGCCCATAACGAGGATGCAGATCGATACCGATCGGCGATGGATGGCTCCAGCCGGCGAACTGTCCGAGTTTTTGCAACGGCAATGGCAGTGGCCCTGGATACAGGAGATCCACCTGTGTACATCCCCAAAACTCTAATGCCAGTCTGTGAACACTCGACACCGCGTCATCATCGAAAGGATCAGGACTGTTTTCTAGGTTATCCTTGAGACGATTCCACAAGCCTGGCCCCCCCATCCCCAACAGTACCAGCCTGGCACTTTTTTTGACCTCGACGCCCAACTCCGTCAGTGATTGGAGCAACTCTTCTGGTAATCGAGCCGTAT
>LUSG01000168.1 GCA_001629395.1 Gammaproteobacteria bacterium REDSEA-S15_B12
CCGGCATCGTCTTCAGCACAATAGGGCGTCGTACACTTATAGATCATCTCCGCAACATCGCTCAATACACAGAAGCCGTGCGCATAGCCCGGCGGAATATATAACTGTTTTTTGTTCTTGGCCGACAAGACGATTCCAAACCACATACCGAAAGTGGGAGAACGTCGACAGATATCAACAGCCACGTCGAAGATCTCACCGATAATAACTCGAACCAACTTTCCCTGCCAGTTGGGGTACTGATAATGAAGACCGCGCAGCACACCCCGGGTTGAACGAGACTGGTTATCCTGAGCGAACACATGAGGCAGCCCTGCCTCGGCAAAATCATGGCTGTTGAAACTTTCCATGAAAAAACCGCGGTCATCGTCAAACACGGTGGGCTCCACGATGACAACGCCGTCCAGTGGTGTTGGGGTAACAACAATCATCCGGCTTGCTCTGACAGATCAACGGAATTGCATTATACGCAGCGTGAACGATCTCCGTAGTGGGACAGATCGGAAAACCCAGACCCTAACAACACAGCGACTCAGTTCACGGTCAGGACACAAAATCCTCAAAAAAGGACTTCAGCCGATCTGACCACGAATTTTCTCGCGGGCGATGCCGCTCCCCCCCTTCCAGGGTCAGTCGGTCAAACTCCATCAGCAGATCCTTTTGCTTGCGGTTGAGGTTAACTGGCGTTTCGATCTTGATTTTGCAGTAAAGATCTCCCTGCGCTTTGTTGCGTACGTTACGCACCCCCTTACCACGAAGACGAAAAATCCGCTCTGACTGGCTTTCCAATGGGATCTTGAGGTTGGCCCGCCCTTCAAGGGTCGGAATATCTATGTTGCCCCCCAACGTTGCTGTAGCAATACTGATGGGCATCTCGCAGTAAAGGTTATCTCCGTCGCGGGTAAAGATTGGGTGCTCTTTAAGACGCACCTGAACGTAAAGATCGCCCGGTGGTGCACCGGCCGCACCAGCCTCCCCTTCGCCAGACAGACGGATCTGATCACCTTCGTCTACACCAGCCGGTATCTTGACCTGCAACGTTTTAGTTTTCTGAACACGGCCACCCCCACTACAATCACTACAGGGCGAGGTGATCACGGTGCCTTTACCCCGGCACTGGGGGCAGGTCTGCTGAATCGAGAAAAATCCCTGCTGCATACGAACCTGCCCCTGACCACCACAGGTAGAACAGGCACCGGGTGAAGTGCCGGGCTTCGCACCAGATCCGCTGCAGGTCTCACAGCTGACCAGCGTGGGTACACGAATTCGGGTCTCCGTACCTCTTACGGCATCTTCCAGGGAAAGATCCAGAGAATACTGCAGATCACTGCCTCGATTCGAACTTCGTCTGCCCCCGGAGCCCCCGAAGATGTCGCCAAAAATATCACCAAAAATATCACCAAACCCAGCAGCACCGGGACCGCCACCCATGCCCGAGGAACTGTCCACGCCAGCGTGTCCAAACTGATCGTATGCGGATCTTTTCTGCGGGTCGGACAGAACTTCGTAGGCTTCCTTGGCCTCTTTGAACTTCTTCTCCGCCTCCTGGTCACCCGGATTTCGATCCGGATGAAACTTCATAGCGAGTCTTCGATAAGCCTTTTTCAGGTCGGCATCAGGACTGTTTTTGGAGGTGCCCAGAACTTCGTAGTAGTCGCGCTTGTCCATAATTCCGTATGCTTAGACCAGGGTATGATGCAACGAACGAAAGCCGGTCCTGATGCCGGCTTTCGAACAGTTGTCGTTGTTACAGCCGTTTTCACGGCGCCTGACAAAGTGATCAGTTTTTATCTTTATCCTTTACCTCTTCGAATTCGGCGTCGACAACATCGTCTCCACCAGGACCTGAGGACCCCTCACCGCCATCGGGACCGTCCGGACCGGCCGTGGGATCTTGAGCACCCTGCTCCTGATACATCTGTTCTGCCAGCTTGTGACTGGCTTCCATCAGAGCCGTTGTTTTTTCTTTGATCTGCTCGACGTCATCACCCGCTAGTACCTCTTCAAGTGACTTGATCGCTGATTCGATATTTTCCTTGTCACTTGCTTCGACCTTATCGCCGGCTTCAGTAAGCGTCTTGCGAACCGTATGAACCATCGCCTCTGCGTGATTGCGTGCATCTACCTGCTCACGAGCCTGTCGATCTTCTTCGGCATGTGCTTCTGCGTCCTGGACCATGCGTTCAACTTCTTCATCAGATAGACCAGAACCTGCCTTGATGACGATTTTGTTTTCCTTACCGGTCGCCTTGTCTTTGGCTGAAACGTTGAGAATGCCATTAGCGTCAATATCAAAGGTGACTTCAATCTGTGGCATACCGCGAGGTGCCGGTGGGATATTCGTCAGATCGAACCGACCGAGTGACTTGTTGTGCTGAGCTATTTCTCGTTCACCCTGCAGAACATGGACCGTTACTGCTGTTTGGTTGTCATCTGCGGTCGAAAACACCTGGTTTGCCTTGGTGGGTATGGTGGTGTTTTTGTCAATCAGCTTTGTCATCACCCCACCAAGGGTTTCGATTCCCAAGGACAACGGTGTGACATCCAGTAATAATACATCCTTGATCTCCCCGCCCAGTACCCCGCCTTGGATAGCGGCACCCACCGCAACGGCCTCGTCGGGATTCACATCCCGCCGGGGTTCACGTCCAAAGAAATCCTTAACGGCTTCCTGAACTTTTGGCATTCGAATCTGACCACCAACAAGAATAATTTCATCGATGTCTGAAGCGCTAAGACCGGCATCCTTTAAGGCAGTTTTACATGGTTCGATGGTGCGAATGATCAAGTCTTCCACCATCGCCTCAAGCTTCGCCCGACTGAGCTTCATATTCAAGTGCTTGGGTCCACTTTGATCTGCCGTGATATAGGGGAGGTTAACTTCGGTCTGTGTACTTGAGGACAACTCAATCTTGGCTTTCTCGGCCCCCTCTTTGAGGCGCTGCATCGCAAGTGGGTCGCCACGCAGATCCATGCGTCTTTCTTGAACTCGTCAGCGAGATAATCAATCAATCGGCGATCAAAATCTTCTCCACCGAGAAAGGTGTCACCGTTGGTGGCCAGAACCTCGAACTGGTGTTCACCATCGACATCTGCAATCTCGATAACGGATATGTCAAATGTCCCACCGCCCAGATCGTACACCGCAATCTTACGGTCTCCCTGCTGCTTTTCCATTCCATAAGCCAATGCAGCGGCGGTCGGCTCGTTGATAATTCGCTTGACTTCAAGACCAGCAATTTTGCCGGCATCCTTCGTCGCCTGACGCTGTGAATCATTGAAATAGGCCGGTACTGTAATGACAGCTTCCGTGACTTCACTACCAAGATAATCCTCGGCGGTCTGCTTCATTTTCTGCAGTACGCGAGCAGAAATTTCCGGCGGAGCCAGTCGTTTATTCTCAGCAACCTGCACCCAGGCATCACCGTTATCCGCCTTGACAATCGAATAAGGCATCAAGTCGATATCCCGTTGTACCAGTTGATCGTCGAATTTCCGCCCGACCAGGCGCTTTACAGCAAAAACCGTATTGTGGGGGTTGGTAACGGCCTGTCTCTTGGCAGACTGCCCGACCAGCACTTCACCGTCCTCCGCAAAGGCCACAACAGATGGCGTGGTCCGGTCGCCTTCACTGTTTTCGATGACCTTGGCCGTGCCACTTTCCATGACTGCGACACAGGAGTTGGTTGTGCCCAAATCAATTCCGATAATATTTGTCATGCTATTTTCCTGATAATTCTTCTTGACGATTAATTCTTCTTGACGATCTTGGATCTACGTTCCAAAAATGGGGATGGCCGGTCATTTTTTCAACCTTTTTCAGCAGTTTCTCCGGGTAATTTTGCCACCAGCACCATCGCAGGTCGTAAAAGTCGGTTGTTGAGCGAGTAGCCTTTCTGAATAACTTTGCTCACACAATTGGGCGGAATGTCCTGTGACTCTTCCACGCTCATAGCCTGGTGCTGGTCCGGGTCCAACTTATCGCCCACCTCGGGTTCAACTGTTTCAACCGAAAAATTGGCAAAAACGCTCTCCATTTGCCTCAGAATCAGTTCCAGCCCCTCACTGACACGATGATTGCCCGCCCCCGAATCGGACTGCTGATCAACAGCCAAGGCCATTTCCAGGCTGTCTTTCACAGTCAGAAGTTCCCGTATAAACGCCTCCAGGGCGAATTTGCGCGCATTGGCGACCTCAGTCTCAGCCCGTTTGCGGATGTTGTCGACTTCCGCCTTGGCCCGCAGATAACTGTCTTGATATTCGGCCACCTGATCAAGCAGAGCAGTAATCTCGTCGGCAGACTCTGCAGACCCTTCTGCAGCCAATTCTGTACTGTCCTTCGCTGGCGTACTCTGGCCGTCAGCCTCTGCAGCAGGCTCGGGTGTCGTTTTAGACCCACCGCTGGAGACGGCGCTGACGTCGACGCCATCGTCGGTTCCGTCAGCCTGGGGTTTATTCAATTCCAGCTCATCAACGACCTCACTGGAAGCTATTTCATCGTTCTTCTGGGAATTGTCTTTGCCGGTTCTAGTCATGGTGAATTGGGTCTTGCGTGTTAGCTCCTGGAAGCAATATCGGTTCTGTGCTTAAAACTGGGGCAATATTCTAATTTTTCAAGGGCATGCCATGCATGCGTTGCCCTTGGACCGGTTCGGATCGGCCGCTAGTGAAGAGACTTGAGGGCAGTACCCAGAAATCGGGCCGTGATATCAACGACGGGAATCACATCCTCATAAGACATACGCGTGGGGCCAACCACACCCAGCACACCAATGCAGCGGCCATCTGATTCATAAGGTGCCGTGACAACACTGCAATCGGTCAACGCGTTGTACCCTGATTCTTCTCCAATAAAAATAGATATGCCTCGTGCGTTCATACTCTTATCGAGTAACTGGAGAAGATCCTGCTTCGCTTTGAACGCATCGAAGATTTCCCGGAGTTTTTCAACTTGGTCGAAGTCCGGCACGCTCATCAGATTAGTTTCTCCGCTGACCACTACGCTGTCTGACGCGGTCTCATCGCCGAACAGCTCTTTGGCCATATTGACCGCAGTGCGCATAATTCGATTCATCGAGACATTGTCATGTTCCATGTCCTGAACCAGTCGTCTGCGCACCTCATTGAGCGCGCGACCAGAATAGCGTTCGTTAAAAAAGTTCGCTGCCTCAACGAGTTCTCTGGGTGTATATTTACGGTCGACAAAAAGCACGCGATTCTGAACACGGCCGTCCTCGGTAACGAGGATCGCCAGAATTCTATCCTCAGCCAGCGGTAAAAACTCAATCTGGCGCAGATTCGCGTGCTCACCCCCGGGCAGCAGAACCACCCCGGCAAACTGAGTGATCTGGGAGAGCACTTCCGATGCCATCGACATCAACTCGTCAGGGTCCCGGGCAGACGCGAGCCCGGAGTTGATTTCGTCGACCGAAGCCGCATCCAGTGGCTTAACTTTGAGCATGGTATCGACAAAAACCCGGTAACCCAACTGTGTCGGCACTCGTCCAGAGGAAGTATGCGGCGATCGAATCAGTCCAAGATCCTCAAGATCGGCCATGACATTGCGGATTGTCGCGGCACTTAGTTCAAGCCCGGACTCGCGTGAAAGGGTTCTCGAACCGACTGGTTCGCCATCACTGATATAGCGTCTGACCAGCTCTCGCAGCAGAGTTTCAGCCCTGTCGCCCAGTTGAATTTCTGTTGCGGCTGTCATCTTAAATCATCGAGTTTAGGCAGCGAATGAACTTGGAGGTAAAATCAGGTTAATTAGTCTGCTCGATGGAGCTACGCATGAATCATACCATTGCCAGTTCCATACGCAATTACCTCAAACAAATGGCTCAGCCCATGACAATTTTTCGATCTACCCATTCACGCAAAAAAGGGCATCTGGCATGCAAATTTCGTCCGTAGGGCTATTCGGTCGCTACAAGGACCCTGAGGTCAGCACCACACTGGATGCTTTGCGGAAACACCTTGAAAATCGCGATATTTCGGTCTACATCGGAGACACAACTGCAGACAATATCACCGGCACACGGATCGAAGAATCCGGTCTGCCGGTGGGTGAGACGATAGACCTTGCAGTTGTCGTTGGCGGCGACGGCACCATGCTCCACGTCGCCCGCGGTCTGGCATCATATGCCTTGCCGATGATCGGTATCAATCTGGGGCGACTAGGATTTCTGACAGACCTCTCTGCGGACCGAATGCACGAGGGCATGGACGAACTTCTCCGCGGCGAGTTCACCGTAGAGGAACGAATCATGCTGCAGGTTCAGATTTCAAACGGTAGAGACAACCTGAACGAAAGTGTTGCTCTGAATGATGTCACCGTAACCAAAGGCAATACTGGGCGCATGATCGAGTTTGACACCCACGTCAATTCTGAACCTCTTGGACGAACCCGGGCTGACGGAGTGATCATAGCTACTCCTACTGGCTCAACAGCCTATGCACTTTCAGCCGGCGGTCCGATCCTGCATCCACTGCTGCCGGCAATCGTTTTTGCACCGATCTGCCCACACACACTCGGACACCGGCCGATGGTGCTTGACGACAGCAGCACCATTGAGCTGGAGATACTTGATCTGGCTGGCGCAGATGGCAATGTCTTTATCGACGGCCTCAAGCAACTGGCGGTCTCGGGCAACGAAGTAATTCGAATCAGCCGTGCAAAAACTGTCACTCGTATGGTCAGGATCAACAGCCATAGTCATTTCACCGCGCTTCGTTCCAAGCTTGGCTGGGGATGATCAGCAGCATTCAGCGTCATGATCACCTGGATCGACGTTCGAGATTTTCTTATTGTCAGACACGTTGAAATCTCATTTGACGGTGGCCTCACCGTTATAACTGGAGAGACTGGCGCAGGGAAGTCGATCATTGTTGATGCGCTCACCATTCTGCTCGGTGATCGCACTTCCGCAGACATCATCCGACCGGGCTCAGCGCAATGCGAAGTGCAGGCCGGCTTTGACCTCAGTAACAATCCTGCCGCGCAGCTATGGCTCAAGGGTCAAGAGATTGATATTGATGGTTCTGAGTGCACACTGCGACGAATCGTATCCCACAAGAAATCATCCCGGGGTTTTATCCAGGGTCGTCCAGTTCCAATCACTTCATTGCGAGAGCTCGGCCAGCTGCTGGTGGATGTTCACGGACAGCACGAATACCACCAACTGCTCAAAAAAACAGTTCAACGCGAAACACTGGACGCGTTTGCCGGCACCCTCGATGAAGTTCACGCTCTGGAAATTTGTTTCGACCAGTTGAGCACCGCTACAACTCACCTTGAAGAGCTGCGCGCTAAGGCAGATGACTCAGCGCAACGAGAAGACTATCTACGTCATCAGGTGGATGAACTGACTGCGCTTGCACCTGAACCGGATGAACTCGCGTCACTGAACAGTGCACATTCGCGACTGTCACACACGCGGGAATTGGCTGAAGGCACGTGGCAGGCTCTGCATGAACTTGAAGAGGGAGAAGACGACACAGTACTGGTGCTCCTTGGACGTGTATCGGATCGTTTAGCAGAACTCAGCAAATTTGACACCCGCCTGGCTAACAGTGCATCCCAGTTACAGGACATCACCACGCTTTTGAGCGATGCCGTAAACGACATTCGCCGTTGTCATGTTGACTACGAACTTGACCCCGAGGAATTCCAGCGCCTTGACAGCCGGCTGACCCTACTTCACGACGCGGCAAGAAAATACAAGGTACGGCCAGAACAGTTGCGCGACCTGCTCGAACGATTGTCAGGGGAACTCGAATCGATCACCACGGAGGAACAGCGAATATTAGAAGTCGAGCAGCAGATCTCGACGCTGATAACCGACTATGACGGCCTCGCCGGTCGTATCAGTCAGGGGCGTGCGCAATCGGCCGAAAAACTCGCGGATGCCGTAACTCGACAGTTAGCCGACCTGGGCCTGGAACAGGCCAAATTTTCCGTTGATCTCAGTCCTATAGAAACAACAAGTCGCACACGCTACGGTGCAGAAAATGTGAACTTCGCGGTCAGGACCATTCCTGAGATGCCCTTTGCGCCTCTGGACCAGGTTGCATCCGGCGGTGAGTTGTCCCGGATCAGTCTCGCCATTCAAGTAGTCACAGCTCAGATCGACTCTGTACCCAGCTGTATTTATGATGAAGTCGATATCGGCATCGGTGGGCGGATTGCCGAGATCGTCGGCAGCAAACTCCGGCTGCTGGGTTCACAACGACAGATTTTGTGCATTACTCATCTGCCGCAAGTGGCCGTGCAGGGCCATGGGCACCTTCACGTCACCAAGACCGATGATGCTGAGGTTGAGATTTATCCACTGGACCCAGCACTGCGAACAGATGAAATCGCCCGGATGCTCGGCGGTATTGAGATCACACAGCAAACTCTTGCCCATGCCGAAGAAATGCTGCAACGGGTAACCGAATCATCACTGCACTGAAGTGAACTCGATTCAGAATAAGAAACAGCTTTCTGGCGGTACAATCTCTGCTCGCAAGATCACAGGGTGCTATCGGGTCTCGACCCGATTATCATCACCGTTTTAGAACCTGAGCCAGAACAGTATGAATTTCCGTCTCGTTATTCTTTTATCCGTTGTGACCCTATTGCTCTTCGGCTGCGTGCGAACCTATCGTATCGATATACAACAAGGCAATATTGTCACGCCCGAACAGATTGAGCAGCTCAAGCCCGGGATGAAAAAGGCGGAAGTTCGATATCTTCTCGGTGCCCCCCTGGTGGAAGATCCATTTCACACAGAGCGGTGGGATTATTTCTACAGTTTCCGCTCCGGCGAAACGCGTCAGGTCGAACAGCAACGTCTAACGGTCTTCTTCGACAACGGACAGCTGACAAAGATTGAACAAGGTTTTGAATCCGAACCAGTGACCAGCAGTTCAAGTGAAAGTTCTGTCCAGCCGCCAACAACACCCGCTAAGCCTGGTTTTCTCAAGCGCACCTGGCGCAGGCTGTGGCCTCTGGGTAAGACTCAGTCCAACTGAGGTGTTTTGAGTTTTGCACGCCAGCGACGGGCTTCGACGGGAGACATCGTCAGCGGCCGGTAAATCTCGACACGGTCTCCAGCCTTAAGGATGTAATCGAGCGTCACCCGTCGAGCAAAAATTCCCACAGCCAGTGTTTCAACATCGAGCCCGGATACGTCACTAAGGATGTTCGAACACACAATAGCATCACGAGCGGTACTGCCAACGGGTACGCTGACCTGAATCAGCACCTGCTGCTCAGGTCGGGCATAAACCACTTCAACCTCAAGCAAATCTGCGCTCACCGTATACCTGCTCGGCCCGTCCAGCAAACGCATCGATAAGATCGCCACATATGTGAGTGAACACTGGCGCCATTGTCTTCTCGATCAGTCGGGTACTGAAGGCGAATTCGACTGCCAAGCTTACCTGACACGCCACTTTATCGAGCGAGTCGAACGACCATTTCCCCTCCAGTGCGCTGAATGGGCCTTCAACCAAGGTCATATGAATCTGCTGGTTTAGAGACAGTTCATTTCGTGTCGTGAACGACGATTTCATGCCCTTGTAGGAAACATCGATACGGGCAATGGCGCAGATCTCATCACGTTCAAGCACAGCTGAGCAGGTGCACCAAGGCAGAAATTCGTGGTAAGCCTCCACATTATTCGCCAGATCGTACATTTCGGCGCTGGTGTAAGGCAAAATGAGGGAACGGTTGACCTTATGCACGTTTAACATCAAGCCCGATTGAAATATGGGCCCCGATTATACTG
>LUSG01000169.1 GCA_001629395.1 Gammaproteobacteria bacterium REDSEA-S15_B12
GTACCCTGGGCAGAGACTAAGACGTTGACTACAACACGACCTTCGATTCCCTTGTTACGGGCCAGAAGTGGATAATGTGGTTTAGGGTTGCCGGCAACGGGTCTGGGTTTGTGGTTAACTGCGGCGTTTCCTCTATCCGCTGTGCTTCTAGATACCTGTTGTGTGGGTAAAGTCGATGCTGCCGGTGCGTCAGATAGAGGTTTTTCTGTTCGAGTAGGTTGTTCAGCAATAACCTGATCCAGTTTTTTGTTGATAGCTGTTAGTTGTTGTTTAAGGAGGCGGTTTTCAGTCCGTAGTTCAACTCGGTCGTCTGCCAGTGACTGGTTGTCCCGCGCTGCACGTGCCAGCGATGTTTGCAGGGCCTTAGTGGTTATTTTGAGTTGATCTCTTTCCTGAGCGGTCGTGGTGATCGGTTTGTGAACGTGATCGCTCAATTTATTGGTGTTGTCCATCTGCTTTGTTTCAACAGTGTCAATTGTTGCTGATGGCTCGATGGTTTCGCCAGCATCCTGTGTTTCGTGGATCAACGTTGCCTGCAGGGTCGAGGAAAAGACGATCTCCTCAGCGAACTCCGGCGGACGGTTTGTGTGGGCAAACACGGCCAAAGCACCGACATG
Source organism: Gammaproteobacteria bacterium REDSEA-S15_B12 (assembly GCA_001629395.1). GTDB lineage: Bacteria > Pseudomonadota > Gammaproteobacteria > Arenicellales > UBA868 > REDSEA-S09-B13. The sequence continues at coordinate 618 of LUSG01000169.1, forward strand.
AACAGCACACGAGAAAACAGCGGCTTTGCCAATTGAAGATAGGTTCATCGGCTGGTGTCAGATATCTCGATCTGTCGGCACATTCCTGTGATGCGGGTTGTCGTGCTCATCAACGCGGCTTGCTCCGGTCCGTTCGGCGTCGCCGACTCGGATTACCGCACCTCAAGCTTTCCCCGGCCACAAGGTGGGCGACGCATGCTGCTGGCAGGTCTCCTGGCTTGCGGATCACGGCGGCAGATTCACCTTCCCGGTCAATGACCAGTGGCGTAAGCAGTCTGCCGCTCGCCGCCTACAGTTGCGGGTACAGCCAAGGTTGACACGCTCTAGCGTGGGCCTTGTCCCCGTTTACCCTTGTTAGGACCAGCTCGCAACGCAGATATTCTCTCATGGCCCAGCCAAATTCAAGTCTGATCCCGACTGAAAGAGGTTTGCCGGTGAGTATTTTCAGAGTAGCTATACTAAGCCTCTCCTGTGTTGCTAATTTCACTGCAATCCATGCCTTCCTCGAGCGCAAAACGAATATCTTCGACTAACCCAAGGATTGTGTTGGCACTTTTACTACTGGCGATCGGCGCGTTTGCAGTAGCATTGTCGGTCGGTAGCGTATCTGTCGACTGGGCCGGTGTGATGGAGGGTCTTAAGGGAAGAGATTTGTCGGTCGACTACGCGGTCGTGTTTCAGTTGCGCTTACCCCGTGCCGCTACCGCATTCGTTGTTGGTGGAATGCTGGGGCTGGCAGGTGTACTGATGCAGATACTGCTGCGAAACCCACTGGCAGATCCGTATGTGTTGGGTGTTTCTGGCGGAGCAGCGGTCGCTGCGCTGCTCGCCATTTTGCTTGGCTGGCACATGGCCGGGATTTCAGGTGCTGCCGCAGTAGGTGCATTGGCGTCAATGCTTCTGGTATTTGTGCTTGCACGGGGGCGGGGGGATTGGTCGACTACCAGACTCCTCCTGACTGGTGTTGTCCTGGCAGCTGGCTGGGGTGCTGTCGTCAGCTTTATTCTTGCAGTCAGCCCAGATGCTCATGTTCGCGGGATGCTGTTTTGGCTGATGGGGGATATCCGTGAAACCTTTCCGGGCTGGATTCGGTTGGGAATTTTGATGGCCTCGCTTTTGGTTGCGTTTGGTTTTGCTCGCAGTTTGAATCTCTTGTCGCTGGGTGAGTTGCGCGCCGAATCTCTCGGAGTTAATACAACTCTTTTGAGGGCCGGATTATTTTTTATGGCGGGGCTACTGACAGCATCGGCAGTCACACTTGCTGGAGCGATTGGGTTTGTTGGTCTTGTTGTGCCGCACATGGTGAGGCTTTGGGGGGGGTCAGATCACCGACTGGTTCTGCCCGGTTCAGTATTGCTCGGTGGGGTGCTTCTGGTGCTGGCCGAAGCAGCAGCGCGAACGATCATGGCGCCAAATCAACTGCCTGTTGGGGTAATTACAGCATTCATCGGAGTCCCGGTATTCCTCTATTTATTGCAGCGCGACAGGGCAGGGGGCCGGGCATGACCGTTCTGGCTCTAGAAGATCTGTCGGTCGAGATCAGTAATACCTGTGTTTGTCACGATCTATCACTTGGGATCAATCCAGGTGAAGTCTGGTCCATTCTTGGGCGCAATGGTGTAGGCAAGTCCACCCTACTTAAGACCTTGGCTGGTTTGAGAACTCCAGTCAGTGGCCGGATCATTCTGGATGATCAGGAAGTCACGAGTCTCAATCGCCGCTCGCGGGCGCAACGACTGGGCATCTTGTTTCAGGAAAATGAGACCCTCTTTCCTGCATCTGTGCTTGAAACGGTGCTGACAGGGCGTCATCCTTGGTTGAATCCCCTTCAGGGAGAATCCGCCGAGGACATTCAGAAGGCCCGGGAGGCGCTTGAACTCGTCGATCTCGATCAAATGAGTGATCGGAGCATGACATCGCTTTCCGGGGGTGAGCGTCGCCGAGCAGATTTGGCTGCTCTGGTCACCCAGGAGCCACTTGTTCTCTTGTTGGATGAACCCAGTAATCATCTTGATATGCATTATCAGGTCGTTATGCTTGGGAATTTGATCGCCGATTGGCGCAATCGCAACGGCGTAGTGATTCTCGTGATGCACGATATCAATCTTGCACTGCGCTTCAGTGATCATTTGTTGCTGTTGTTCGGGGACGGGTGTGCCGAGTCAGGTCCAGTAGAAACTCTGGCAACTGAGGCGATCCTCTCACGGGTCTATAACCACACCATGCGCATGGCTCATACTTCTGACGGCACATGGTTCTACCCCGGGTGAGGTGGGTTGACTTAAACGTTAATTCTATTTATCGTTCGCTGCTCCTTGCAGGTTCTGTGCCAGCCAATTGCTGCGCAGTTAAATGGGAAGCCGGTAAGCACTAGCTGAAGCAAATCCGGCACTGCCCCCGCAACGGTAGGTGAGTTACGTAGAGCAACACATAGCCACTGTGGTGCTAACCATGGGAAGGCGTTGCCCTAAGCGTCGTAAGGACGCGCGCTCACGAGTCCGGAGACCGGCCTGTAGTGGACCCTTTGAATTGACCGCGTGGGGCGGTTGTGGGCCATTAACTGAACCGGTCGACTACCCCCTGCTTAACAGTACACGGGTGGTGTGCCGGAGACAAACAGTGATCCGTTTTTACTTTCTGAAGTTCTTGGTTGCTGTCCTATGTTTAATCGTGGTGAGAGGTGCGCTTGCGTTTGAGCCGGTTGTAGTCACGGCAACCCGAACCGCGCAAACAGCTGATCAGGTGCTGGCTCCGGTTACTGTCATCAGCAGTGAGGACATTCAGAATAGCCAAGCACGGGATCTGGGAGAGCTTTTATCCCTGGTTCCGGGCATAGAATTTACGCGCAATGGTGGTTATGGGAAGAACACCAGCATATTCATGCGCGGAACCAATTCCGGACATGTTCTGACGTTGATAGATGGCGTCAAACTCTATTCGGCAACAGTCGGTACAACAGCGTTCCAATTTCTGCCACTGGATCAGATCGATCGTATTGAGATTGTCCGGGGCCCACGGTCGAATCTGTATGGTTCCGAGGCGGTCGGCGGAGTAATCCAGATATTCACCAAGGATGGTTCTGGAAAGACAAGTTCACACGCTGATGTGGGTTACGGGAGTTACAACACACTCACTGCGGGTGGGGGGTTTACTGGATTCAGTGACGACTCCAGCTACAGTGTGAATGTGAATTACTCCGATACCGATGGTATAGACAGTCAGACGGGGGCTCAGCCAGATAAGGACGGCTATGACAATACTTCCCTGACAGTTCGATGGACACGATATCTGGATGCTGAAAACGACGTGGGATGGAGAGTCCGTTGTCCACGACTCCAACTATACCCAGCAGGTTCTGAATATCCGGTTGGATCATGCGGATGAAGAAGGCTGGCAGGGCAAATTACAGTTCGGGAGAAGCCTGGATGATTCGGAGACCTTTGCAGACGGGGTGTCAGACGGAGAGTTTGATACCACGCGGTTTCAGTTGAATGGCCAATTAGACTGGCCTGTTAGCGGTCAGCACTTGCTCACAGCTGGTTCAGACTACTCTAAGGAATCTGTTGACAGTTCGGTAACCTACGATATCGATGAACGGTCAAAACTGGGTGTGTTTTTGCAGTGGCAAGGTATCTATGGGGCGCAAAATTTTGTGGCCGGCACAAGAATTGATGATAACGAACAGTTTGGTATGCATACGACTGGAAACGTTGATTACGCACTTGATCTAATAAGCGGTCATCGTCTCAACATGGGTTATGGGACGGCGTTCAAATCGCCGAGTTTTAATGACCTTTACTATCCCGGTTTCGGTACTCCGACACTGGATGTCGAAACGTCATCCTCCTTTGAGATCGGATTAAGCGGGGATAGTTACCGTGGTCACTGGTCGATAAGAGGCTTCCAAACACGGATTGAAGACTTAATAGGCTATGACCCCGTGACCTGGGCGTCAGTCAATGTCGATAAAGCCAGGATAAACGGTTTCGAGTTTGAATGGGATGGGGCTGTCAGAGCCGGGTTGCTGAAGAACTGGGAGATGGGGACAAGTCTGACGTTGTCTGATCCCATTGATAGAAGCACAAACAAGCAGTTGCCCCGTCGTTCGAAGGAAGTTATCCGGTTGGATCTAGATCGTCAGCATCGATCGTCACGTTACGGCCTGAACCTGCAGTATCACGGGGGTCGGTACGATGATAAGTCCAACAGTTCAAGACTCGATAGCTATGCATTGATTCATGGCTACTTTGTGTACGAGTTGAACAGGTCCTGGGCCATCAGAACGGAGGTAAATAATCTCCTGGATGAAGTGTATGCCACTGCAAAAAACTACCGTGAGCCAGGACGGGTCTGGTTTCTTCGACTACAGTATCAGGCAGAGAAGTGAGCTTCTCCCGTTGGGGTCACTGTCGCGCCTGATCCAGAATCTCACATAGTTCCCTCAGGCCAAGGATGATCCGTGGGGAGTGTCTATGTAGCAGATCAGCATTTACAGAAAAAAGATGTCCGCGGGCGACCGCGGTGATATGACCCCAGGCTTCCCAGTTTTTCAGCCACTTAGGCGCACCGTTTGGTGTTCCGCCAACAACGATGACCTCTGGATTTCGTTTGATGACTGACTCTAGAGATACCACTGGGGCTATGTCCGGGAGATCCGAAAACAGGTTTGTTGCGCCGCAACTGTGTAGCATCTGACTGACAATATGTTTGCCGTTAAGGGTAATGATCGGATCATGCCAGACCTGATAAAAAACGGTGAGGTTTTGTCTACGGCCGAATTCTTGCTTAATCTCATTGGCTTCGATCAATAACTCCTGACTTCGTGCCAATCCTTCCTGAGCGCTTCCGACCACCTTGCCGATCTGCTGTATTGTGGCTGCCAGGCTTTCAAGTGTGCCGGGTTCCACACGGTAAACAAGCAGTCCGAATTTCTCAAGGCGGCTCAGTTGATCCGCCGGATTGCCACTTGCCCAGGCAAATATGAGGTCGGGTTGGAGTGCGAGTATGGCCTCAAAATCAAACCGGTCGTGTGCACCGATGCGCTGAATCTTGCGTGCGGCTGCAGGATAGTCGCTGTGCTCAACTGTACCGACCAGACGATTCCCGCCGCCAACGTGATAGATGATTTCTGTCAGTGCCGGAGCAAGACTGATTACCCGCTGGACAGGGCCTGACAGCGTAATGGCATTTCCAGCATCATCAGTGACGTAGATTGGTTCAGCCATTAATGGACTGCTACCCACGAGAACCATGACTACGAGCAGTAGTCTGACCAACCAATGCGATACGGTAGACACCAGATAGCAGTGTGGGCGTGCGACTAGATCCAGTGTGCAGTACCCGTCATAACCCGACTGGCAAGGCGCATCAGAGATTTTATAGGTAGGGGCAGTTCGGAGGCACCAGCCCGATACGCGGTTTCCCCATGTTGTTTTTCGTCTTCTTTCATGGCGCTGACGACAGCTCGGCTAGCGAGATCTTTTTTCGGTAGCCGGTCCAGGTGAGAGTGAAGATGGCCTTCAACCTGTTTTTCAGTTTCTCTAAGAAATCCCAGATTAATTCGGTCCCCGGCAAAGCCGGCAGCGAGTCCGATCGTAAATGAACCCAGATACCAGGCTGGATTCAAGAGGCTTTTTCGTCCGCCGAGGGAATTGATGCGATTCTCACACCAGCGTAGATGGTCTTGCTCTTCGAGCGCAGCCAGGCTCAAGGTTTTTCGTACGCTGTCTGAACGGGATGTCAGGGCCTGGCTTTGGTACAGGGCCTGCGCACAAATTTCGCCAACGTGGTTAACCCGCATCAGTTTTGAGGATAGATTTCTCTCTGCTGGGGTTAAATCCCCTTCGGCAATTCCGACCGCGGGATCTGGCCGGTTCGTACCGCCCCGGTGGCCGAATAAAACGGCTAGAGTGTCGTCAGCAGCACAGATCAGACGGTCTAGAGAAGAAAAGGTGCGCTCAGCCAAGGGTCTGGGTTCGGGTTTCTTAGGTCTGGTGGTGCCAGTTTAATGCTTACAACAATGTTAGTGGAAAGATTATACAATCAGGCGCCGTCTGACCAGCGCTACGGCTATCCAAGCGCCAACGAACCCACAAAATGCCAGTACACCGGCATGTAACCAAGCATCTGTCACGGGTTGGCCTACGACTAGCGGCCTGATCAAGGCCACTGCATGCGTGAGGGGCAAAAATTGAACGAATGTCTGCATGGGTGCAGGGAGACTGGTCGTGGGATAAAAGACACCGCACAAAATGAACATGGGTGTCATGACCAGTGTGAGATAGAACGTGAAGAATTCATATCCTTTAGCCAGCGCTGTCATAATGAGCGCGGGCGTTGCAAAGCAGAATCCGGTCAGGAAAATTACGGGCAAAGCCAGTACGGCCTTCCAGTCAGCAACGGCACCCAGTACGGTGGCGACAACGAGGATCGCCGAACCACTGACCAGGCTTTTGCTGGCACACCAGAGTAGTTCCCCAATCACAATATCGTCAACGCGTGTGGGTGTTGCGAGAATAGCCTCGTAGGTTTGTTGGGGAACCATCCGTGTATAAACCGACCACATAGCCTCCATGCTGGCGACGTTCATGGCCGACCAGGCAATAAACCCTGACGCCAGAAACGCAAAATATGAGATACCTGCCATCTCGCCTATAAACCTGCCGAGACCGTATCCCAATCCAATAAGAAAGATAAAGGGTTCGCCGAAGTGCATCAGTACACTCGCGCCGATCATCCTCCTCCAGACTAGGGCATTCCGTCGCCAGACAGCCAGTGTCTCCAGTCGTGGTATAGGTAGCCGCCAGTCCATCAGTGACGCAGTTCCCGTCCTGTTAGTCTGAGAAAAACATCTTCAAGTCCTGATTGGCGATGCAGGCAGGCGAGTTCAGGGAGAGCAGCGGCAGTTTGTAAGAGTTCAGCGGGGTCGTCACTATATAAGTAGTAAGTGTCACCTGCTTGTTCGAACCTGCTGCGCTTGTAACTGAGTTCCGTAAACAGTCGGTCGGGTAATTCACCGCGGATCTCAAGAACTTCCTTTTGGCAGTGAATACGAATCAGATCCTTAGGCGCGCCTTGAGTGAGGAGTTTGCCGTGGTCAATAATTACGATTTCATCACACAGACGCTCTGCTTCTTCCATGTAGTGTGTGGTGAGTAAAATAGTTTTACCATCACGTTTAAGGCGGTGGATTTGGGACCAAATCATGTGCCGGGCCTGAGGATCAAGGCCCGTTGTCGGTTCGTCAAAAAGGAGTAGATCGGGATCATTTATCAGTGCTCTGGCCAGGATCAGCCTGCGCTTCATACCGCCAGAGAGGGTCGAAATACGATCTTTTGCCCGGTGATCCAATTCAACCAGTTTGAGTAGCTTGGCAATACGGTGTTCCAGCAATGAGGACGAGATCCGAAAGTAAAGCCCATATATCCGCAGGTTTTCAGAGACTGTAAAATCTGGATCGAGGTTGTCGGCCTGGGGAACGATCCCTGTCCGCTGTCGAATTTCACGCAGATTGCTCTCAATACTTTCACCGAAGACACTTAGAACCCCCGAAGTTCTCGGTGACTGCCCCAGAAGCATACGCAAGGTTGTTGTTTTACCGGCCCCATTGGGCCCCAGTAGGCCAAAACAACTGCCGCGTGGGATGTCAAGGTCGAGTCCCGAGACAGCCTCCAGGTCGCCGTATACTTTGCGCAGGCCTTTGCACATGATTATCGGCTCGAGCTGCGTCTGAATCGCCGGAGTAGAATCCACTGGGTCTGGGAACGCTTTCAATTGTTCTTCAACGGTTGAAGTTGGACCTGTACCACTGGGGTAGATCCGCTATCGAGTCCAGTATCCAATCACAGCCGTTGAGAGAGCTGCTTACCCCATTACCTGTGCGAACCTGGAGGGTTCTCAGCCCTGCACCCGCAGCGCCAGCGATGTCTGTCTGCGGGCTGTCGCCAATCATGATTGTGTTTGACCTTGGGTAGCCTGCCCGTGCGAGAGCCGTTTCAAAGAAAGTGGTTTCCGGCTTGCCGATCAGTGTGATCTTCCTAGCGATTGCTGATTGCAGCGCGGCAACGATGGGGCCCAATCCGATCCGGGTTATGCCTCCGTCTGGCCAGGTAGGATCCTTGTGCATTGCCACCGGTTCTGCACCAGCTTCGACCAGACGCCTGGCAATATCGATTTCTCCAAAATGGGCCCATTGCACATGCCCGATGATTACCAAATCAACGGGTTCGTCGCTTCGAGTGACTGTGTGGCCATGGCTTCGAAAGAGTGAATCAAGGTTTTCATCACCGATCAGGAAACAGTGCGCATGACTGTACCGGGAATTCACGTATTCCACTGTAGCTTGTGAGACAGGGAAAATCTCTTCGCTACTGATTTTGTAGCCAATGTCGTTGAGTTTGTATTGAATATCTGAAGCAGACATTCTTGTGGTGTTGGTGACGAGCAAAAACCTGCTGTTTTGGGAGCGGAGAAACGATAGTGATTCCGGTCCACCGTTAATCAGGTTCGGGCCATCGCAAAGTACACCGTCGATGTCGATAAAAAAATCGGGCTGCGCCACTGTTCATCTACTGGGTTGTGTTGAAGGTGGGCTAGTCTAACGCCAGAACACCGGAAGTAGAACGTTAGGGCAGATTTTGGGTCGGTAACACGGCTCTTGGGTCTATTGTTAATTACTGTGTATAAGTGCACAGTAAGATATTATGGACACTCAGGCGGAGGCATTGCAGCAGAGGTTTTTAGGATGGCAATGCCGCTTGCGCCAGATCGCGATGCGTCAAGGCGAGGGCCGGCCCAGTGAGGGTATGCAACCTCGTGTGCTACTGAGAGAAGATGGTCTTTATTCCACTTCAATTACTGTGCTTATCAATAGATGCTCGGCAGAAAGCGATGCAAGCCAGTTCCGATACCTGGTACAGAAAACCCATGATCCGGCAGATCGATTTGCCAATGGTCTTAAGTTTCTCTCAGCGACTCACTACCAGAGACCACACGAATTCTCTGATGAGTTAACGGCGTTGTTTCAGTCTGGTGGCCTCTTGGTTCGAGCGTTGCTGGCTAAGCGGGCCTGCACGCTGGTGTTTTCCCAGTTCAGTGCAGCTTACACCTTACCCTGTACGGTAAGGCAACTGTTCGACGATACCCCTGCCTATCAAGCAACTTATTGGCACAATCGGTTATTCAATTCCCGAATGCCCAAGGATGTGATTGTTCTTGGCTTTAAACCCGACTGGAACAAGGCGAGCACCACAGTTTAACCCGCACTATCAATATACGGTCGGTCCGTATTCTATTTTCTGCTTGCGCCAATGAGATCGGTGCGTGCGAGATCGAGATGTTCGTATATTGTTGCCAATGCGGTATCGATATCACGGCTTGCGATCGCATTGTAGAGTCGCCGGTGTTGGGCATTGTATTTGGCGATACGCTCAGAAGTTAGAATCCTATCCTTCATGGAAGCCCATTGTGAGTGGGTACGTGTTTCATTAATCAGTTGATAGAGCCAGACCATTAGTCGGTTGCGTGTGCATTCTGCCAATGACAGGTGAAACTCGCTGTCCGCCAGCGTGAAACTTTCCGGGTCATTCTGTGTTGATTCTACTCGTGCAAGTGCTTTGTGAAGTCGTTCGATATCAATTGCCGTGGCGTTCGAAATTGCGAGCCTTATCATTTGAGGTTCGATACCAAAACGCACGTCGATCAGTTCAAGTGGGCTGGTGACGTCGGCAATAGCGGCTTGTTCAGCAAATTCTCGATAAGTAACGAAAGTACCGCTGCCAATCTCTCTCGTGACCATTCCGAGTTCTTCAAGTCGTCGAAGAGCTTCCCGAATCGTTCCCCTGGAGACGTTAAACGTTTCGGCAAGTTGCCTTTCCGCGGGTAGACGGTCACTGAATTCATAGACACCTTCAAGAATTGAGCGCCGCAACTGCGCTGATATGCCCGCGGAACCGCCAACGTCGGCCGCATCGGGGATGCGCGAGACTGTTTGAGCAGAGTGGCTGGGGTGTGTAACAGTTAGACTCGCCATGATGTGGTTTAAAAGGTATTAAGTTGGTATTAATCGGTTTGAGATTAACCAGTATTGAACTGAATTTCAAGAAAATTTGAGGTTGGGATAGGATGGTTGACACTGAGTTATTGCACAAGTTAATGTTTGAGGATTCGGGTCTATACGTCATCCTTTATAGGTCCAACATTGGTATAACTACAGAACACACCAGTCCAGCTGAACACTAAAGGAGAGAAAAATGACCGATCTAGAAGCCCATGTAGCACAGCCAGGACGCGACGATCTAGTCAAGCAGGTCAGCGAAAAAATTAAGGAAACCGGCGTCGACTACATCTATTACCAGTTTATTTCAGTCACCGGACGCATCGTCGGCAAGGGTATTCCGTCCGCACATTGGGAGCGCCTCGCCGAAAAAGGATTCCAGCTGGTTTATGGGTCAACCGCAAATCTATTTGTTGACCGCCATGGTAACTATATTGGGTATGGCCCTGAATCCTCTGAACTTGTTGGTATTCCAGACCCCGAAACTTTTTGTCAATTGCCTTGGGACAAACGGGTTGCCCGTGTATTTTGCACACTGTTTCGCAATCGCGAGGAACGCGAGAATCCAGGTGGTGTATTAACTTCGGATTGCCGTGGTAATTTACGCCGCATTCACAATGCATTCCAGGATAAGCATGGACTGGATATGCGTTGCGGCACTGAGCCTGAGATGATGTGGCTTGAAGAACTTCGCCCCACTTTCATGAAGGTCATAGAGTATTCGCAACAAATGGGTCTCGATATTATCCAGGGTGATCACGAAGATGCACCCGGACAACTCGAGTTGAATACCCAGTTCGATGATGTGCTGCGGAATGCGGATCGGCTGACCACTTACCGCCAGATCTGTGCCCAGGTTGCTCGCGAGGATAACTTAATCGCCTGTTTCATGTCGAAACCATTCATGGGTGTATCGGCTTCGGGCTGTCATCATAATATGTCGCTATGGCGCGGCGGTGAAGATATGGTCAATAGGCTCGGGTTTGATGCCTTACCCGGTATGGAAGGGGCTTTTAGTTACCGGGTCGGCGGTGAGAATACCTTCATGCCCGATCCATCGATTGACGAGCATGCGCCCGGCCCGATTGGTTTACAGGCGATTGGCGGTGTCATCAAACACTTAGGCGCGTTGACCTCGATTGGTTCTTCTACGGTTAATTCCTACCGCCGTCTCTGGGATACAGGTTTCTGGGCACCGATCTTTGCTGACTGGGGTTATCAGAACCGTACCTGCGCATTGCGTGTATCTGCACCAGGCCGATTCGAGTACCGTTCGGTTGATTCGATGGTGAATCCTTACTTGATGGGTTCCGCGTTGCTGAAAGCTTTCGACGACGGTATCGAGAACGATCTGGATCCTGGTGAAGCCGAGGAACGCAATATCTATGAAGCGATTGACGCGGGAAAAGATGTCAAGAAATTACCGATGTCGCTGGGTGAAGCCCTGGAAGCACTGGATGAAGACGAGGTCATCAAATCATCAATGCCTGGTGAAATGTACAGGGTGTTCGAGCATTACAAACGCGACGAGTGGGAACGCTTTATGCACACCACGACCGAATGGGACCTGGAAACGTATTTGGATTGTTTGCCTTAATACCTATTTGTTCCGTAGCGAGTTGATGCGCAGGACAGTGCTCACTCGGTCAGTTTGATAGATCAACTACATTTTGGAGGGATTTTCTATGTGTGGTATAGCCGGGCTGATTCATCGCGGTAAGAGTGCGGATGTCGGTAGCGAGCTGACTTCCATGTTGCAGGCACTCAAGCATCGTGGCCCCGATTCAACTGGGTTTGCCCTCTACGGTAATCCTCGGGAAGACGAATATGTGATGCGATTCAAAGTTGCAGAACAGGAAGATATGCGGCATGGATTTCTTATTCACGATCAAGTTAAGGAAAGAAAAGGAGAAGTTGACAGGCGCCTTGAGGAAAGCGGCGTGCGAAAAACTGAGGAGTTAGAGGCAACGGAATATGCATTTCGCTACCGATTTTCATTTGACGGAGACATGAAGCGTACCGCTGATTATGTCGAGGATATTGACGGTGTCGAGATTCTTTCTTTAGGAAATGCGCTTGAGCTGATCAAAGATCTTGGAGACGCAACGGTAGTATCCAAGCAGTATTCACTAGGTGGGTTTGAAGGTACTCATGCGATCGGACATACCCGGATGGCGACAGAGTCGGATGTTGATATACGATCCGCTCACCCGTACTGGGCCTATCCGTATAACGACATCGCTGTGGTGCACAACGGACAACTGACTAATTATTGGGGGTTTCGTCGTGAAATGGAGCGGCGGAATCACCGGTTCATGTCCAACTGTGATTCCGAACTGATCGCGGTTTATATTGCAGACCGGCTGGATCGAGGTGATGAATTGGAAGAGGCGATGACGCGTTCTGTAGATGAACTGGATGGCGTTTTTACCTATGTCGTTGCCACTGAAGACAAGCTTGGTATGGCGAAAGATGTGATGGCAGCCAAGCCGATGGTGCTTTATGAAAGTGACGAATTTGTGGCTCTGGCATCAGAAGAGGTCGCAATTCGAAGCGTGTTTCCACATGAAATCGATACTTACGACCCCTATGAGGGAGAGGTAAAAGTATGGCAGAGCTAAAAACGACTGACTCATCTCTTGAGATGGGAATGCACACCGAGCAGTTATCGGGACGCACACAGCAGGTCTTTTTCTCTTCGGAAGAGGAAGATAACTATACCTATCCTTGGGCCGATGAGGTGGACCTCGATAAGGCGACGCAAATCGATGCAGAAGGCCTCGACAGTAAAGCGGTAAATCTCAAGATCAGAGAAGCGATGGGGCAAGGATATGGAACAGTTAGTGTTCTGAATCCGGCAGCCAAGCATTCGCTGGGTGTGGGTATATTGAGCCGTTTAAATCTGCGATTTGAAGGCAGTCTGGGTTATTTTGGATGCGGCCTAGTGGACGGTCCGAATATTGTTGTCACGGGCCGGGTGGGTTGGTCTTGTGCCGAGAATATGATGGCAGGAACAATTCTCATAGAGAAGAATGCCGGTTCCACATTTGGTGCAGCCATTCGTGGTGGTGACCTGGTATG
>LUSG01000017.1 GCA_001629395.1 Gammaproteobacteria bacterium REDSEA-S15_B12
GCATAATAGATCCGCTTTTTTCCACTGGTCTGATACATTTCAAAGGTGCTCAACTCCTTAAGATAACCTGGATAAAACAAGGGCAACATATTTTCTATCCTTTGCTGGACGACATGGCCATAACCCAGTTCCAGTTGTCTTGCGACATCATCCGGCAGATCATTCCAGATAGCCGGTAACTCATCCTCAACTAACGGATTAGTTTTCAGCTTTATAACTGCCTCAGGCGATAGATAAACTGATATGCGACTGAGGTAACTTGAGGAAATTCCAGACTGATCGACAACTTCTACTGCCGCTATTGAAGCATTTACATCCGAGCCGAAGAAACGGACATACGGTTCAACCGCACGGTCGATACCGAAATGCAAAATATACCCACTGTTGTACTTTACACACTTGAAAAATTGAGATTCTTCCGGTGTAGGCACTGAGACAATTCTCAATGGCAGCGAGCCAGGTACCGCACAAATCACCAGATCAGCATGGGTTGACTGCAACAAACCATTCAACTCATAAGATAACTCATTACCCCCGGATATAGCTCGCCTTACATTCTTGACATCTACCGAATATGTCACATCTAGGTTTTGTGCTAATCGCTCGGTAAGTAGTCCAATACCGCCGTCGAATGTGTAAGCATGAGCGCCATACATATGCGCTGTCGTGCTGAGAAAAAACACGGGAGATACATCCGTCATACGCCATCCCCGGGCACCTCGAAATACTGGCTCTATGAATATTCTAGAAACTTGATCCAGGGATCTTTGATTCAGGTATTCGTACAGTGTCCCTTCATCGTTATGCTGCCAATCTAACAATCGGTCGGGGTTTGTTGAAAAACGTCGCCCGACCATACCAACCGCCATCTGCAGGAGACACCATCTCTGGCCATAGCTAAACCGCGAATTAAACATCAACCCAGGCCCAGGACCTATTTGAACCGAATGTTCACCGGCCTGCGAACAGGTCGTTACGGGAGTCGTTAGCCCACGACAGAGTTGATCTGTCAGGTCAAGTTCTCGAACTAAGCCCATAACAGATTTACTGAATGAATAAATTAACCGAGCACCTGTTAGATAATTCAATCCAACGTCATGGGCTTGTGCCATTCTGCCGCCTGGCAACTGCCCACGCTCGAGCACATTGACAGAAAATCCTGCCTGCTGAAGTCGGTGCGCTGCGGTTAACCCGGCTAGACCAGCACCAATCACGGTAATCTTCATACGTAAACCATATTCTGACCCAATCTGCGATATCCTAAGGCCTGTGCTGCCTTTTTAGATTACACACCTTATTTTCATTCAGTAAATACTCACCTCACCATGACACAAATTCCAGTAAGAAACCCCCATACGGGCGAGTTCGACTATGCATTCTTAGAACCCACAAAAAGTGAGCTCGTATCCAAAGTATCACGACTTCGCGAAAATCAGCTCGATTGGTCTTCCTTACAAGTCAGTGACCGAGGTGAGATTCTGAAGCAGTTTGCCGATGGACTCGCCCGGCACAAAGACCAGTTGGTTGAGGCACTCTGTATCGATACCGGTCGTTGGCGGCTGTCGGTAATGGAAGTTGATGCGCTCGAAGCGATAACACACAGTCGAGTAAACCAAGCGATCACCACCCTGCAAACGAAACGTATGCAATCGGAAAGCGACGACATTTCTCATCTGCAGGTCTTTGTCCCCTACCCTGTCGTTGGCGTCATTTCGCCTTGGAACTATCCTCTGATTCTCTCGTTTCTGGATGCTGTGCCGGCGCTTTTGGCGGGCTGCTCCGTGATCATAAAACCCAGCGAAGTCACGCCCCGCTTTATTGAAGCAGTTAACGCAATACTGAGCGACACAGTCGAATTTGGTACCGTAGTAGATGTCGTTCCGGGCACAGCGTCTACTGGAAGCAATCTCATCGATATTGTGGATGCTATCAATTTTACTGGCAGCGTCGACACGGGCCGCCAAGTTGCAACGCGAGCAGCCAACCAGTTGAAACCGGCATTTCTCGAACTTGGCGGGAAAGATCCCGCTATCGTTTTGGAAAGCGCTGATATTGAACGGGCTGCACAAGCGATTTTGCATTGCAGCACAGTGAACACAGGCCAAGCCTGTTTTTCGATTGAACGGGTATATGTCCATGAGGCGTTGGCCTCGAAATTCATCGATCTAATCTCGTCCTTGGCTGAGGAAATTTCGCTCAATACAGAAGACTCGGCCAAAGGGGCAATCGGACCGATCATCTCGGCTAAACAGATTCAGGTCATAGACCTGCACCTGAAGGATGCCAGAAATAAAAAGGCCAACTTTTTGACCGGTGGGATCATCGAGCATCATGGCGGTAGCTGGCTTCGACCGACGGTTGTCACCGATGTCGATCATTCGATGTTATTAATGCGAAAAGAGACATTCGCCCCCATCATCCCCATTATGACTTTTAGGAAAACCTCGGAAGCTGTCCATTTGGCTAATGACTCAGAATATGGGCTTAGCGCGGCGGTTTTTGGCGACTTGGAAAAATCGGAAGCCGTCGCTCTAAAGCTAGACGCCGGTGGAATCTACTGCAACGACGTCGACCTGATCGGTAGTGCCCATGAGTCGGCAGAAAAGATGAGTTTCAAGAATTCTGGCCTTGGTGGTTCACGTTACGGCCCCGAAGGTATTACTCGTTTTACCCGCAAACAGTCCGTGGTATTCCAACATGGCAGTGGTGTAACAATAGACGACTTATAGTGTATTTCAGCGTTCACCCAACGAATTTCGTTATAGTCGGCTACAGACAGGCCGTTCCGAGTAAGATCATGTATTTTTTTGAATGGTAGCTTTAAGTACTTGATTAGATATGATAACTTTATGCGGTCCTTTTGGACATCTGGGCTCACATTCGGGCAAACCGGTCTACAAGCTTTGCATTTAAGTGCGTGGGGATATCCGACCGGCTATGCCGAGACTACGCACACCATCAACTTCAATAGATTTCTTGGCGATACCGTTCAGCAACCCATTTTCCAGATTCAAAGTCGTTTCCCGACTCTATCGTTCCTCTTTGGAAGGACAAATGGAACCGAATCCCCAACTGCACCCAGTTCTGATTCTGATCAACACTCTTTCTCGCTTGAAGATGTTGGGGTCTATCTTTCTTATAAATCCAGGGGTAACTTGTACTTTCGTGGACTTGTCGGTGCGCCATTGTATTCAAACACAAATGGCCTCCAGAACTACTTTCACAATGCACTGGATGTCGAACTAGAGTATCGTGGCGCCATCGGCCTGCGTTTAGGTGAGCGTGGCGCCTTCAATGTAGAACTTGAATTCTTGGGTAACCGGCTAACTGGTGAAGCCAACATGATCTCTATTGGCGCACGTTATCAGTTCTAAACAATTGCGACGAGGATGTTGTTGTAACCACATGTACCGGCAGCGCTGGTGAGTAGACAAACTTCAGTTCTGCATATGCCTGCTCCAATCTTCTGACAACTTTATCTGTTGAATCTGCTTCAGCAAAAATAAATCCTGGATAGGCGCAACCCTCTGGCCAGGGAGTCAAAATCTGGCCCGGCCTGGCGTCTAACTCTACGCTGGTTACACCAGGAACTCGGGTTGCATTTCCGAGCCCTTCTATCCGTCTAAGAATTCCCCCGCTTCCAGCTACTGGGATCATCATCACACCGACAGCCTTTTCAATTACCTTGCTTGTGGTACTTTCGCCAACTGAATTCCGAACAATCATCTCTTCTAGTGTAACGCCGGTACCGGCCTTTATTAGCTGACTACACTGCCCACCGATCGATCGACTGGCAATATCAATAATCCAGATACCTTGCTCATTCAATCGACATTCAGCGTGTACAGGACCCTGCCGCAACTCTAGACGTTGACAGGCACGGGACAGCACTTGTTTCACCTCTTGTTGTTCGGCATCACTCAATGCCGACGGTGTTACATAGATGGTTTCCTCAAAATATGGCCCATTCAAGGGGATCGGTTTATCAAAAATTGCTAAAATACTGAGGACTCCATTCGAAAGTAGCCCTTCAACAGCGATTTCCTTGCCTGAGATAAATTGCTCTACCAGTGCGATTGGAGGCTTGTCTTCGCCTTCTCGTCGAATCAGCCTCCAGATTCTTGCGAGTGCCCCCTTCAATTCGCCAGGATTGTCAGCTCTTATAACCCCTCGACTGGCCGATAAATTCAGAGGTTTGGCAACGCAGGGATAAGTAGAAAATGATATTTGACTTTCAAACGGTCGATCCAGCCTTACTTTGAATCCACTCGGAGACAGTACAGTAGAGTTGAGGAACGCATTTTTCAGTAGGTCTTTACGACAAGTGCGACGCACCGCTTCTACTGAATTTCCCGGTAGGTGTAAGCGCTTAGCTAACTCAGCTGCAATCTCTACGACAGAGTCGTCGGTAGCGATAACACCTTGAAAAGGCGTACGGCTATGTTGCTCCTGCAGTCGCTCCAAATCCAAATCGGTACTGCCAAGGTCCAGCTTGATGATTGTACTGCCCGCCACATGTGAAACCGCATGGTACCCAGTTGACCCGACGATACAGTCAAATCCTAATTGCTTTGCTATTTTTACATAGGCGGCTGTTCTATAACTTCCATAAGGGGCAATGAGCAGGATCCGCTTTGCCTGATTCACGAACTCCACCACCGGTGCGATTGTCTGAACAGCACTGGCGGATTGCGAACCTATCTAGTGTGCACCACCACAACCGCCACAGGCGCCGCTACCACCGACTGCCTTAAAGACGTTATTAAATACAAAACTTGTGTTAACTCCATCGTCAACATAGTCCACTTCTGCGCCCTGAAGATAACAAAGTGCTATTGGATCAACCACCACTTTGCAACCTCCCTCATCTTCTAGAACACTATCCCTGTTCTCGTCAGATTCAGAAAAGGTCATGCCATAATTCATACCACCACAACCACCACCAGATACAAATATTCTGACCGAATCTATCGACGTGTCGGCTTCTTTGAGCAGTTCTACGATTTTGGCTCGAGCAGGCACGGTGACTACCAACTCTTCAGGTAATATTGCATTCATAGCATGGTCCTTGTGATTTGTGAGCTTAGTACGCGGATCAAATTAGATCTGAGCCGATGTCTGGTTTGCTCAATGTGGCGCATACTGGTTATGATGAGTGTTCCCCAACACGATTATATAACTGTATTTTACCATGGCAACTGTGCAATGCGTTGTTCTTGAACGAGAAGCTGAGGCACTCGATGCCCCACCCTACCCGGGCGAACTCGGCCAAAGAATTGTTGAAAACGTTTCAAAAGAAGGTTGGACACAGTGGCTTGAGCGACTTGTCTTAATCATTAATGAAAACCAACTGTCTTCGGCCGATCCAGAAAACTTAGACCTCATTGAACAACATATGGTCGGATTTCTCTTCGGTGAGGGAGATCTCGGAGAGGTCCCACAAGGTTTTGGGCCTCGAAAGAAGTAGATTCTTTTCAAGAAGATGCCGAATCGATCAGTCTTTTCATTTCGGTGACTGCCTCTGCAAGACCCGAAAATAGTGCCCGTGCAATAATTGCGTGACCGATATTGAGTTCGACAAAACCGGGGATTGCTGCGACTGACTGCACGTTATGATAATGCAAGCCATGGCCTCCATTTACCCGTAACGGCAGATCTGACGCCACAGCTACAGCTTTCTTAATCCGCTCGAGCTCTTCGTCACAACTACCTCGATTAGCATCGGCGTAAGCACCTGTGTGAATCTCTACTGCTTCCGCGCCAACCTCACAGGATGCGTGTACTTGCTCCGGATCCGGATCGATGAACAACGAGACGCGTACCCCAGCTTCTCTAAGACAGGTGATATGTTCTTCGAGTTCTATCCTGTTGGAAATCACGTTGAGCCCACCTTCGGTAGTCAACTCTTCACGTTTTTCGGGCACGATACAGACATCCTCCGGCTTAACGTCAGAGGCTATTCTGACCATTTCTTCGGTCGCTGCCATTTCCAGATTCATTCGCGTCTGGATGACTTGTTTCAACAGGTAAACATCTCTATCTACAATGTGACGACGATCCTCCCGTAAGTGCAGCGTAATCAGATCAGCTCCAGACTGTTCGGCGATCACCACTGCTTGTGCAGGTTCTGGATAGGATGTGCCGCGCGCTTGTCTCAGAGTCGCTACGTGGTCTATGTTTACACCCAAATCAATCAATTGGTTAATCCTCGTGCCTAAACAGATCAGAATTCAACATGCTTCGCTTGAGTATCGGCTGAATCTTTGCCAGGATACAATTGAGCATACATGCGGCGGCTATTAAGTGGTTTTCCCTGCAAGTGTGTTGCGAGAACTGTTCGATTTAATTGTTTGAGTTCTCGCTTAACACGTTCAGTAAACATCCCTTCCTGATCGAGCGCAATTAATGCATCTCCGTGAATCAGAACGCCGTCGCTCCGGCTACTCGTATTAGCGATCGGGCCTACCTCGGGTAGATAGCGGTACAAAACATGCTCATCAATTGGCAGCCCGGTGGACGTGTCGCGCTGCAGATGAAGACCATAGCCGACCTGCTCAAGTAAGTGTTTTTCAAATCGCCGCAATGTGAATTCAGCATCCAACTTGCTCGATAGTTCATCGATTGCACGCTCATAAACGGAATAAAGGGTCTCATAAGGATCGTAACGGTAAAGCATCTTTATGATCAGTTCGTTCAGATAGAACCCACACATCAGATGATCTCTTGACAGTAGTATTCGTGAACCGACTGATTCGGCGCCCGTCAGTGTTTTCACATCGCCTTTGCCCGAAAACAGAACGGCTAATGATTGAAAAGGCAACAAGACGCCACGGTAACTTGATTTAAGACGACGAGCTCCTTTTGCGATTGCGGTGATTCGACCAGATTTCTCGGTAAATAGATCAACCAGTAGACTCGTTTCCGAGTAAGGTCTATGCCGAAGCACAAAAGCGAACTGGTTCTGGAATCGTTTGAGAAATGTAGTCGTCACTCAACCCCACCTATTGTATCCCACTTTAGCTAGCATTCTGTTATCGTCAGCCCAACCCTTTTTCACCTTGATCCATTGCTCAAGATAGACTTTCTTGCCCAAGTAGCGCTGAATCTGTTCTCGAGCTTTAGATCCGATTGTCTTCAATCGATCGCCGTCGTCACCAATCAGTATAGATCGCTGACGCTTGTTCTCACACCAAATATCTGCCTCAATGCTTACCAGGCCGTCTTTTCGCTCACTAAAGCTACGGATATCCACAGCTGTCTCGTAGGGTATCTCATCCCCCACAAGGCGAAATATCTGCTCTCTGATAAATTCTGCAGCAATGAATTCATCACTTGAGTCAGTTATTTGTAAGGTTGGATAACCTGATGGCCCCTCAGGCATTACTCCAGCCACTAGTTTCATCAGGTGGTCGAGATTGTCCCCCGTTTTCGCAGACAAGGGCACGATCTCCCCAAAATCGTAACGTTGGCGTACTTCATCAATTCTGGGAAGCACAAGATCAGGCCTATCCAGTAAATCCAGTTTATTCATGATCAACCACATCGACACTTCAGTTGCCCCTGCATCGACTAGAACGGAATCAACAAAAACGATTTGATACTCATCCGTGCTACAGATACCCTGAATCCGATGTCGAGTTGTTTGGGGCCTACGCGAGGTAATACTGACTTTGTTGCCGATTAGCCTGTTCATTATGCTTGACTTGCCGACATTCGGCCTACCGACTAGGGTTACAACACCAAATCTAAAGCTTTCTGTATCCATCTATCTCAACGAAGGATAAGTAATAGTTTTTTTGCTGCTGCCTGCTCTGCGCTCTTTCGGCTTGAGCCCGTTCCAGTTTGCACCAGTTGGTTGCCCTCTAGATAACAGCTAACTACAAAATCTGGCTCATGAGAAGAACCCGATATGCTTTCTACTTTATATTTGGGCAGCAACAGCCCCTTGCTTTGGAGAAGTTCTTGCAGTTCTGTTTTTGGATCTTTCGCGGTACGCCCAGGGTCAATTGCACTAAGCTCTTCTTCGAATATCGCCTCAACAGTAACTTGAGCTTGTTCTAACCCCGCATCGAGATAAACAGCTCCGATTAGAGCTTCAAGCGCATCAGCCAGAATAGAATCATTCTCCGTCCCTCCTCCCTTGGCCGCGCTGCCTCCCAGCTGTAGGTGTTTTCCAAGTTGCTGTCGGCGTGCTATCTGCGCAAGAGTATCCTTTTTAACAACCTGGGCGCGCATTCTCGTGAGCTCACCTTCTTCACTGTCTGGATAAAGACGGTAGAGAATCCCGGAAACGATAATACCCAGGACACTGTCCCCAAGGAACTCCAGTCGCTCGTTGTTGAAAGAACTGAAACTTCTGTGTGTCAGTGCGCGGTCAAGTAGTTTTGAGTCAAGAAAATGATGACCGACGATTGATTCAAGCTTATCAAGATTGCGGGCCATATTTAGAAATGCCGGTCTTTCAATATTCTTTGGAACAGTTGGGCCTGACTTATAGGTATCCGATTTGCTGCATTAGATCAGGTGCCATTAGTTATTGATGTTATTTATCAGTCCTGTCATAAAAGAAACATTCAATCTAGTCTACGCTATTTCCAATCCGAGGCCAGTTGACGCCACCGCCAATGTAATCATTCCAAAAATTATCATCTTTTTTACTGTCCCAACTGAACCAGACAAAGAACGCTCTCCCAACGATATTTTTTTCTGGCACAAACCCCCAAAAACGACTGTCATTGCTGTGGTCCCGATTGTCCCCCATGACAAAATAATGATCCGGTGGGACGACTATTCTGGTCATATCTCTTGAGCCAAGACTTGTATCGAGAAGTATCCCATGCGATGACTTACCAAGGTGTTCAATATATTTTCTAACCTGGTTACTGGATTGCAGACCTTGTTCTGTACCGTCCTCATCTGGCTTTTCTAAATCAACAACATTGCCATTAACGCGAAGTCTTTTATTCTTGTAATCAACGATATCGCCCGGCAATCCTACAACTCGTTTGATAAAATTCGTTTTCTCGTCATGCGGGTATCTGAACACCAGTACTTCTCCGCGCTTAGGGGCTCCGATCGAAAAAACTTTTTGGTTGACCAGAGGCAGTCTTATACCGTAGCTAAACTTTGATACTAGAATAAAATCACCAATATACAGACTCGGCAGCATTGATCCTGAGGGAATTCTGAATGGCTCGACAATGAATGACCTCAGAACAAATACGACCAGTATCACGGGAAAAAAAGCACGGGCATACTCGATAACTATACCGACCGTTCTAGAATTCGTACCAACAGTCTCTTTTCCCTTAGGATCAGTCTCTTTTGGTCTTTGTAGGCGATCCCAAAGTACAACTCCACCAGTGATTAGCAGTCCGGCGAACAACGCAAATGCAAAATCCATGCTAGCTACCGACTCTCAGTACTGATAGAAATGCTTCCTGGGGTATAGCCACAGAGCCAATCTGTTTCATCCTTTTTTTGCCCTCTTTTTGTTTCTCTAACAGTTTGCGTTTCCTCGTAATATCACCGCCATAGCATTTTGCCGTAACGTTTTTTCGCAACGCCTTGACCGTCTCCCTTGAAATAACCCTCGAGCCAATGGAAGCCTGAATCGCTACGTCAAACATCTGTCTAGGAATAATTTTACGCATTCGGCTGACCAGATCCCTTGCGCGATATTTTGCCTGATCACGATGAAGCAAAACAGACAAGGGATCAATGCGGTCGCCATTAATCAATATATCTAGCTTAACCATATCGGCGATCCGATGATCTAGCAGTTCATAATCTAAAGAAGCATACCCGCGACTTACCGACTTTAACTGATCATGAAAATCCAACACCACTTCAGCCAGTGGTAGATCAAACTCGATCAAGACCTGCCTCCCGTGGTAATTGATATTCTGCTGAAGCCCGCGTTTTTCGATGCACAATGAAATAATCGGGCCGACTTGATCCTGCGGAGATAATATTCTTGCACGAATAAACGGCTCACGGATTTCACTGATCACTGCCGAATCCGGGAGGTCGGCTGGATTCTCGACCCTTACCAACTGTGAAGCAGGCCTAAAAATCCACACCGGAAACCAAATCCCAAAGCAGGCGACACTTCCGGTTCATATCTCAACGATGCATCATTCAAGCTCAACTTCTCAAGTGCACTACGAAAACCATCATAATCAGCATTATTCACTGGGTACAGACCAGCAAAAACAGTTGGCTTTTCTTCCTTGAACCCCGGTAAAGCTGTCGTACCTGCTGATCTGGCACCAATTATTGTGTCACCCACTTTCGCTGCTTTTATATCCTTAATGCCGGCGATCAGGTAGCCAACATCACCAGCTACGAGTTCTGCAACCACCTTCTTTTTCGGCGTAAATACGCCAACTTCCTCGACTTGATGCTCTCCACCCGTAGAGCTCATCTTAACTTTGTCTCGTTTGGCAATTTTTCCGTCTACCACCCTGACCAATGAAACCGCGCCATGATAGTTATCAAACCACGAGTCTATGATGAGCGCCTTTAAGGGATCATTTTCGTCGCCTTTAGGGCCTGGTAATGATGAAACAATAGACTCTAGAACTTGTTCGACTCCGGAACCTGTCTTTGCACTGATCGAAAGAGCGTTCGAGCAGTCCAGGCCGATAAGATCTTCAATTTCTTGCAACACTCGCTCTGGCTCTGCAGAAGGTAAATCTATTTTGTTGAGCACCGGGATCACTTCTAAACCTAAGTCGACCGCCGCATAACAGTTTGCAAGTGTCTGCGCCTCCACACCTTGAGAAGCATCAACCACGAGCAAAGCACCTTCACACGCGCTTAATGATCTGGAAACTTCATAAGAGAAATCCACATGACCCGGCGTGTCAATAAAATTAAGCGAATACGGGTCTCCATTACGCGATTTGTACTTCAAAGATACACTCTGAGCCTTGATCGTTATTCCCCGTTCGCGTTCGAGTTCCATCGAATCAAGAACCTGCTCTGACATCTCTCGGTCGCTCAAGCCCCCACACAACTGAATCAATCGGTCTGATAGGGTTGATTTCCCATGATCGATATGGGCAATTATCGCAAAGTTGCGAATCTTCCTTTGGTCCCTGGGCAGCATGGATTATCAGCCGAGTCTATAGGATAGGGGATATACAACTGGTGGCCGTGGGATTTATCGAGCCTTTAAGCATTTGTATTCTAACGGTTAGACAGCGCCCGTTAAAGACTCATCGCAAAAAGTGCCTACAACATCCTTCCGACGAATCCGGTTACCCGGACAACTATATAGCCCCATACTCAGTTGCTAGCTATAGCAGACGATTTACTGTGCAGCAGTAGAGGCTAGCCAGGTAGCCCTGCATGTTCCGGTAGACCTAACATCAGATTGAGGCACTGTACGGCCACTCCGGATGCACCTTTGCCGAGATTATCCAGCAACCCAACCAGCAGAATATGCCCTGCGGGATGCGGGTATACATGAATCTGAAGTTGATTGCTCCCATTAAACTGCGTTGGGTTCAGCTCGATTTCACTGACTGCCTCAAAACCGGCAAATGGCGCGACATTAACAAACCGTTCACTTTTGTAACGTTGATCAAGTATGGACCAGAACTCTTCACCATCTGGCTTGTTGTAAAAAATACTCTCGTGAAGTGGAACCTGGACGCGCATACCGCTGTGGAATGAACCCACTGCTGGCAGGAACTGAGGCTGGACCGTTAAGCCCGTGTATCGCTGCATCTCAGGAATATGTTTGTGGACCCGCTCCAATGCGTAAGGTGCTTCATAGGGGATGTTCGCCAACTCGTTCTCTGGCTTTTCCCAGCGCTCAATCATTGACTTTCCCCCACCGCTATAACCGGACAAGGCATGAATAGATATAGGAACATTTGTTGGCATCAGTCCGGCATCTAGCAATGGTCGTAACAGCAGAATAAATGTAGAGGAGTAGCAGCCTGGGTTACTCACACGATCTGCCGAAACAATCCTGGCGCGTTGGTCTTCACAGAGTTCAGGAAGCCCATACGTCCAGTCATCTGCTGTACGGTGGCAGGTACTGGCATCCAGAACCCTGGTGCCGACATCTTGTGCCCAGATGGCTGCTTCCTTGGCAGCCTCATCCGGCAGACAAAGAATGGTTAGATCGGCTAGGGAGATGGCTTGCTGCCGTGCTGTCACGGAACGTCGGTCACCATCAGCCAGAGTCAGGAGTTCGATATCGCGACGATCCTGAATCCATTGTCTGATTCTAAGCCCGGTCGTCCCAGCTTGACCATCAATAAATATTTTCTGTCTCAAAACGGTGGGCGATTCTATCACTACTGGATGTCTGGATATAGCAGTTTTGACAAGACTCGATTTAACGAGTCACGCCACAACAAGAAAACACTTACTAGCTAGACTCAGAGTCCTAAACCAACTAGGCCACCCTCGACTCTTTCGAATAACGAATGATCGAGTCGACCAGGCTTTGTAGCCCTTCTCTATCAGCTATCTCACGACCAAGAATCCAGTCAAGTATCTGAGTGTCCTGGTAATCAAGAAGCGTCTGCAGACGGGTTTTGTCCAGAGGTGATAGTTCGTCGTAGCAGTCTTCAGCAAAGGGCCTTAGAAGCGAGTCGAGTTCACGAACACCTCGACGGCATCGCCACAGCATCTTTTCTCTGTCTGTCTTCACCCTTTTACTGAGATCGAGCGATCATCTTTTTGATCTGACCAATGGCCTTTGCTGGATTGAGGCCCTTCGGACAGGCGTTAGTGCAATTCATAATTGTGTGACAACGATATAATTTGAAAGTGTCATCTAATTGTTCGAGCCGTTCATCAGTCGCCATGTCACGACTGTCCATAATCCAGCGATTTGCCTGCAGGAGAGCAGCTGGCCCGAGATAGCGCTCACTATTCCACCAGTAACTAGGGCAACTCGTTGAGCAGCAGGCACAAAGAATACACTCGTAGAGACCATCGAGGCGATTTCTTTCGTCCACAGTTTGAACATTTTCGGTTAATCCGGTCGACTCGTCTCTCTTGAGCCACGGCTCGATCGAGGCGAGTTGTCGAAAGAAATGGGTCAGATCCGGCACGAGATCCTTAATGACAGGCATGTGAGGGAGGGGAAATATTTTTACCTTGCCTTTGACTTCTATAATTGGCTTTGTACATGCCAGAGTGTTTACGCCATCAATATTCATCGCACAAGACCCACAGATTCCCTCCCGACAAGATCGTCTGAATGTAAGCGTAGGATCTATTTCGTTTTTTATTTTTGTTATTGCATCTAACACCATGGGCCCACAGTTTTTGAGATCAACATGATAACTATCAAGTTGTGGATTATCCTTTTTGTCGGGGTCCCAGCGGTAAATCTGGAACTCTCGAGTCTCCGTACCTACCTTTCCCCTATGCGTGCGGCCTGCTCGCACTCTAGAATTTTTCGGTAATCGTAAATCTGCCACAATGCGTTCTCTTCAATAGACCCTATCTGTAGGTGGAACCGATTCTGCCTCGGTGGTACCAGTCGAAAGCGTGACAGGTCGATAAGCTATCTTGGGTTCATGTCCTCCATCGACCCAGGTAAGCGTATGTTTCAACCAATCTTTATCGTCTCGCTTCGGATAATCTTCGCGAGCATGGGCCCCGCGACTCTCCTCCCGCTGATTGGCGCTGTGAATCGTCGCAACAGATTGGAGTAAGAGATTCTGGAGTTCAAGCGTTTCAGCGAGATCCGTATTCCAGATCATGGATCTGTCAGTGACACTGACCTCCATAAATCGATCGCTGATAGTCCGAATCTTTTCGATGCCTTCTTCCAATACCTCTTTCGTCCTAAATACAGCACAGTTATCCTGCATTGCTTTTTGCATTTCCAGTCGGAGCGCAGCTGTAGGATAGCCTCCCTGACTATATCTGATCCGATCGAATCGGGTGAGCGCCTGTTCAATATCGCTATCCCCTGCTTCTGGGCAGGAAGATCTCTGGTCCAGGATTTCCACCAATCTTTTCGAGGCAGCCCGGCCAAACACTATAAGGTCCAACAAAGAGTTTGAACCCAGTCGATTCGCCCCGTGAACAGACACACAGGCTGCCTCACCAATCGCGAATAAACCACCGACGACCTCGTCATCACCTCCGGATCCCTGGGTAATCACCTCGCCCCAGAAATTTGTTGGTATACCTCCCATGTTGTAGTGCACCGTTGGTATTACGGGGATCGGCTCCCGTGTGACATCCACCCCGGCAAATACCCGTGCGGTCTCCGAGATCCCAGGCAGACGTTCAGCTAAAATGTCTGGTCCGAGTTGTTCAAGATGAAGATGCAAATGATCTTTATCCTGCCCAATACCCTTACCGGACCGGATTTCTTTAGTCATCGCCCGGCTAACGACATCACGGGATGCAAGGTCCTTCGCATTGGGCGCATAACGTTCCATAAACCGTTCGCCGTCGGAATTAGTCAAATAACCGCCTTCGCCCCGGGAGCCTTCGGTTATCAGACAGCCCGATCCATAAATACCCGTTGGATGAAACTGCACGAACTCCATATCCTGAAGGGGCAATTCGGCCCGTAGGACCATTGCGTTACCATCACCGGTGCAAGTATGCGCTGATGTTGCGGAGAAATAGGCACGACCATAACCCCCAGTCGCTAAGACAACACTTTTGGCCGAAAATCGATGTAAAGTGCCATCATCCAAGCTCCACCCAATAACACCTATACAGGCACCGTCGCGCATGATCAAATCAAGCGCAATATATTCAATGAAGAACTCGACTTCGTGCCGCAATGATTGTTGATAGAGGGTGTGAAGTATGGCGTGGCCTGTTCTATCGGCCGCTGCACAGGTTCTCTGAGCTCGGCCTTCTCCGAAATTGGTTGTCATACCCCCGAAGGCCCTTTGATAGATCTTGCCATCTTCAGTTCGGGAAAAAGGCACACCGTAATGCTCGAGTTCAACGACCGCAGCAGGCGCTTCTTTACACATATAAGCAATCGAGTCCTGATCACCCAACCAATCTGAACCTTTGACCGTATCGTACATGTGCCATCGCCAGTCATCTTCTCCCATATTGCCTAGTGCAGCGCTCATACCACCCTGGGCCGCTACGGTATGCGATCTAGTCGGGAAAACCTTGGTTAGACACGCAGTTTTCAAGCCGCCCTGCGCCAGACCAAGACATGCTCTGAGGCCGGCTCCGCCGGCGCCAACCACCACTACATCGTAAGCGTGGTCGATGATTGTGTATGCTTTCGTCAAGTAATTATTGTGTCCATGTAAAAAGAATCGCACCTACTGAACACACAGTAATTAGAACTGCACACCATCTGACAAGATAAACAAGTTGTTTTTGTAGACGATAGTTAGATATGTAATCTTCCAGCACGACTTGAATTCCAATTACTGCATGGAAACACAGCACACTTATCGCTAGAGACAAGAGTAAGAACGATGTCGGCAGAGATAGCCATTGTTTTACCTCAGCATAGCTCAGTTCTGAACGAAAAATGATTCTGACAAGTAGCCAAAGTATTATTGGCGCTAACACCAAAGCAGAATAGCGCTGATACTTCCAATGCTTTGACCCTAAATTGTTTCCCACACCCTTCGACCGTTTCTCATTTCAAACTACTAAAGCCAGGCCCGAACGACAATGAGCAGCGTAACAACAATAGACAACAGAAAAACAATTCCGCCGCTTAAATAGACACTCTTTAACTCGAAACCATACCCGAAGTCCCAGGCAAGATGGCGAATACCGTTAAAACTGTGATAAACCAGGCTGAATACAAGCCCCAGTGACAATATCTTTCCCACTAACGTTGACCCGATTGAGTTGAACAACTGAAAAGACTCTTCCCCGAGCGCAACACAAACTAGCCAACTGCAGATCACAATCAGCCCAAGCACTAGAAACAGGCCGGTCGCTCGGTGCAGGATCGACAACAGCGATGTCAACTGCGGTCGGTAAATCTGGATATGGGGTGAGACGGGACGTTGCTTGATCGGCATCTTCTGTTGCAGACGGTACGTAAAATTGATGTGAGTTGATCGACCGTTAAAAATCGATGCAGCGGCCATTTTTCTCCCAATCGCCGAATCGAGTTGGGTCGGGATGAGGTGTCATTAGTCCTTCGCCTCCGGCTCGCTTCACTGATTTAGACTCACGCTCATTTGCCTTCGGAACAGCGTCTACAGCCGCCTTACCGTACCTACTCAATACTGTCGAAGGGACTACAGTTTTTTGATTTATACCATCCATGCCCACGGATTAATTCTCTCTGCTTTAGGGATATAATACAAGTTCGGCAGTCAACATTTTGTGAGTAATTCGCTTTGGTAACTCAACAAATGCCTACCGAACCGGAGTCTACAGTCAAACGATTCCGCACCATGCGGAAATAACATTTAAGCCCATGAATAAATCAGCAGCGACGAGCGAAAACTATTCACCGTCAATAAGCCAATCCTGGCTGACGTTTCTCGAGTCAAAAGGCGGAGAAATTGTTGGCGGTCAACGAGCAATATTTCCTCAAATTCAACAAGAGATACCCGAACGATACATCATTCCATGTACACAAGAAGCTGTCATATGCTTCGAGGGGAAGGATGTTGAATCTTTCTTGCAAAACCAATTAACCTGTGATATCAAAAACTTAGAAGATAATCGATTTCTCTTTGGGGCTTATTGCAGCCCAAAAGGCCGAGTTCTAACGACGTTGCGCCTCTTCCCATTGAACGGCACCGTATACATGGTATGCCACCATTCAATGGTCACACCTTTGCTTGATCGTCTAAAGATGTTCGTTTTTCGCGCAGATGTGACCTTCCATATCTGTTCTGATTTGGCGGTGATGTGTCTCGATGAACATACAGAACTTGGTCGTTTCCCAATACCTAGTTGGCGCCAATCCGGACCTGGGTGGCCTAAAGCGTGTTATGGGGATTCAGAATCCACACAAGCCGTACAACTTATGGTTGTCCCCGTACCTGATGCGATCGAGCTAATTGAAAACACCGAGGGGCATATTCCGCTCTTAGATTCAGATTATTGGAACCTGCTCCAAATTCGCCATGGCGTAGTCAGTATTACCTCATCGACTACTGATCTTTTTACACCACAAAATCTCAACCTTGATTTGATATCTGGCGTAAGCTTTACCAAGGGTTGCTATCCAGGGCAGGAAATTGTTGCGCGTCTGCGGTACCTCGGCCGAGTCAAGCAACGACTATTGCGAGGAAAGCTTCAAGGCGACCATGACCTCCGTGTAGGTCAGCCTGTTATTTTAGCCAACGCAACAGATAACAAGTCCGGTGTAATCGTAAACGCGAGCGCCTTGGCGGGTGTAACAACAGAATGCTTGTTGAGTGTTTACGATTTCTTGGGAACCGAAAACGTTTACTGTTATAAAGACCAGCCTAGCAAGCAGATCACGACCCTACCTCTTCCTTATCCGCTTCAGTGACCTGGGCAGGGATTGCTATCCACGAATAGACATCTATTCCACGATCTACTTGTCTATTATCTGAAAAAACGTCTCGCCGGGTTTAATCAAGCCCAGTTCCGAACGCGCGTGTGCCTCAATCGCACTCAATCGACTCTTAATATCAATCACCTCGGCGTGCAGCCGGTCATTTCTCTTTCGCAGTTTCTTATTTTGCTCTGTCAACTCGTTCAGTGTTGAATTCAAAGCGAATACGTCAAGTACACTGTTTTTCCCGGCCCAAATAGCATACTGAAGAAGCACAAAAAGCAACACTAGGATACCGATCAATACTTTGTGTGACATACATTTCTATCCGCTGAATGTCGAATCCTTTGATGTCGAACGTCTCCTTTTACAATGGGGGAAACCGTTCAACCCGGCGAATAACGCACTCGTGCCAAGTTCTTCTTCGATTACCATCAGCCTGTTGTATTTTGAAACACGTTCTGATCGACACAAAGAGCCTGTTTTAATCTGTCCAGCACCTGTGGCAACCGCTAGGTCTGCTATCGTCGTGTCTTCAGTTTCCCCTGATCGATGTGAAATCGTAACACCATAGTTCGCCGCTTTTGCGATACGAATCGCCTCAAATGTCTCAGTCAAAGTCCCAATCTGGTTTACCTTGATTAGGATTGAATTTGCGAGTTTACGGTCTATCCCTTTTTCAAATATTCCAGGGTTGGTTACAAACAAATCATCACCTGTTAACTGTATACGATCACCAGTGGCTCGAGTGATTAATTCCCATCCATCCCAGTCATCTTCCGCCATCGCATCCTCAATAGTTAAAATCGGATAGCGCTCTATCCAGTCCAAAATAAGTTGAGCAAATTGTTCCGACGTATACGTCCGGCCGTCGCCTTCTAAACAGTATTGACCATCATGAAAAAATTCTGAACTCGCGACGTCCAAACCGAGATAAACATCTACCCCGGGTGTGTAGCCCGCCTGAATTATCGCCTCGAGTACAGCCTCTATCGCTTGCTCATTGGAATCCATTTCCGGGGCAAAGCCACCTTCATCACCCACGCCAGTGTTCAGGCCTTTTTGCTTAAGAATTCTTCGTCGAACCAACCGGCAGAATCATAAACTCCTGGAAATCAACACTATTGTCTGCGTGAGCTCCTCCATTCAGAATATTCATTTGCGGCACTGGCAGGACATATTCTCCATCACCAAATTTCTGTCCCAAATAGACATAGAGCGGCAATTTTGTACTGCATGCACTAGCACGGGCAATCGCAAGTGAAACACCTAAGATGGCATTGGCGCCCAGGCGAGACTTGTTGGTTGTGCCGTCGAGATCAATAAGTGCATCATCTATCGTTGATTGCTCGAATGGGTTCAACTTAAGTACGCATTCGGAGATTTCAGTATTTACATTTTCAACCGCACGTAAAACACCAAGACCAGAATACCTTGATGGGTCGCCATCCCTGAGTTCTACTGCTTCAAGGCGACCGGTTGATGCACCCGAAGGCACTGCGATACTGCCGATTGAACCGTCGGATAAGACTACAACTGTCTGTACAGTCGGGTTACCTCGTGAATCGATCACCTCTCGACCGGTGACACTGACAATTCTCACAGCCACCGCATTTTCTCCTCCGTCAACGAAGTAATCCACGCAAAATCTAAAGCTCGTGCGATCTCACAGCGATTCCATCCAATGCCATAAGCTCGATCAACAATGATTCAAGCTGATTGAGTGGCCACGAATTGGCACCGTCGCTCAATGCCTTATCTGGGTCCGGGTGCACTTCCATAAAAAGGCCAGACACCCCAGTTGCAATGGCTGCACGTGCCAGAACCGGTACGAATTCTCTCTCACCACCCGATTTATCTCCGCCCTGACCCGGAAGCTGTACGGAATGAGTTGCGTCAAAAACGACTGGGCAGTCAAAACTCGCCATGATGGCAAGAGATCGCATGTCAACGACTAGATTGTTATAACCAAATGAAGTACCTCGTTCACATAGCATGACTTCCGAACCACCCGCCATCCGGGCTTTAGACAGCACGGATTTCATCTCGTGGGGAGACATGAACTGACCTTTCTTGATATTAACTGGTTTACCAGAAGCTGCCACCGCCTCGATGAGGTCAGTTTGTCTGCACAAGAATGCCGGTGTCTGAAGAATGTCAACGACCGAAGCAACCGCAGGCACCTGGTCGACTGAATGTACATCAGTAAGCAACGGTAGACCGCTACTGCTTCGCACGTCGCTGAGAATCTCAAGACCTTCATCCAGTCCAGGCCCACGATAGCTCTCGCCCGCAGTTCTGTTTGCCTTATCGAATGAAGACTTGAAAATCAGTAGAATGTTAAGTCGATCACTGATTTCCCGCAGTGCTGTAGCGATCTCCAGAACGGCCTCTCTCGATTCGATAACGCAGGGACCAGCTATTAAGAAAAACGGGTGACGACGTCCGACTTCTCTACCCAACAAATTCACAGTGTCGCAGCTTCCATAAAGTCCGTTTCACTCTTGGAAACGGTCATAGCCGCCTGTATATAATGAGTGAATAATGGATGGCCGTCCCTTGGTGTCGACGTGAATTCGGGATGGAATTGACAGGCGATAAACCATGGATGATCAGATATTTCAATCATTTCAACAAGATCATCCATCGATTTGCCAGAAAAAGTAAGTCCTTTCCCCTCCAAAACATCTATGAATCGATTGTTTACCTCGTATCGATGACGATGACGCTCTCGGATTTTTTGTTGTTGGTATATGTCTGAACATGCGCTGCCTTTCTCCAGCTCTGCGTACTGAGCTCCTAGTCGCATCGTACCACCAAGATCGGCATCGGTGTCTCTGCTTTCTGTCTCACCTGCTTGGTTTGTCCACTCGGTAACCAGAGCAATTACAGGATGCTTGCATTCTTTATCGAATTCGGTGCTATTTGCATCTGACAGACCAACAACATTACGGGCATATTCAATAACAGCTATCTGAAGGCCAAGGCATATACCGAGGTACGGTATGTTCCGCTCACGCGCATAACGAACTGCTTCAATCATTCCCTCGGTGCCTCTAATTCCAAATCCACCAGGAACTAGAATCGCATCACTTTGCTCCAATACACTGGTGCCTTCCTTTTCAATGTTTTCTGCATCTACATAGTTGACATTAACCTTACAGTCGTTCGCAATTCCGGCATGTACAAGTGCTTCTGACAGCGATTTGTAAGATTCAGTAAGACTAACGTACTTACCAACCATTGCAATATCGACCTTTGAAGTTGGATTCTCTAACGCTTCTGTAACCCGGTTCCACTCGGTCAAATCGGCAGAACCTCCCGATAGATGAAGATGCTCAACAACAATCTGATCCAATCCTTGTTCGTGGTACCGCCGCGGAATGGAATAGATGCTGTCCACATCTTCGCCTGAGATAACCGCAAATTCCTCTACGTTCGTAAAAAGAGATATCTTACTTCTGGATTCATCAGGAATAGGCTTGTGTGCTCGACACACAAGAACGTCGGGCTGGATCCCGATGCTGCGTAACTCTTTTACTGAGTGTTGGGTAGGCTTGGTCTTAATTTCACCCGCTGACGGCAATTCAGGAATAAGTGTTAAATGAACAAAAGCTGTATTGCTTCTGCCTTCCTCAATTCTCATCTGCCGAATCGCTTCCAAAAACGGTTGAGACTCTATATCACCAACGGTACCACCTATCTCAACCAAACAGACGTCGTATCCCTCGCCTGCAGCCTTTATTGAATCCTTGATCTCGTTGGTAATATGTGGAATAACTTGAACAGTTCCTCCCAGGTAATCGCCGCGTCGTTCCTTTCGAATTACACGCTCGTAAATCTGCCCAGTCGTAAAGTTGTTCAACTGAGTCATCCGCGTACGGACAAATCGCTCATAGTGGCCCAGGTCTAAATCCGTCTCTGCACCGTCATCGGTAACGAACACTTCTCCATGCTGAAATGGACTCATCGTGCCGGGATCAACGTTGATATAAGGATCCAGTTTGACAAGTGTTACCTTCAGCGCACGCGCCTCCAGCAGGGCAGCCAAAGACGCCGAAGAAATACCTTTTCCTAAGGACGACACTACACCACCAGTTACAAAAACGTACTTAGTCATTATTTCCTCTACCACGAACGATGTCATGTGCTCGCATAACTGTACGACTAGGTACAAATGCTTAAGGATCCGCGGAGATAAAACAGCACACTCGAACGAACGTGCTCCGCCATGCCTGACGGACAGCTAGACTACCAGACATGGCCCCCGGGAACAACGGCTAAACATTAATCTCAATCTAAGTGACCTGTTTGAGTGCCAGAAATACTGATTTCCAGCCCGAATTCGGCGCCCGATGCGGCATACGCATTTTCCACAGCCAAGCCCGGTATACACACCAAATCGTCACCCAGATAGACATAAGGCAGCCTACATCGCTCCCACGACGGTATGCCGCTTTCCTGAAAAAGATTCTTAATGGTTCGACTGTGATGGGACCTAGAAGGACGAATAACACGAGCTTTATGTTGCCAATCAAGAATAAATGGCGAGTCTTTAATGAAACAAAGACTGATTCCACTGCCCCTCCGACAGTGTGCCGACAGCGCGACCCCAACTTCCTTTATGCTCAGCGCATCCAATCCCTGCCAAAATTGTGTTGCTGGATTACACAATTTGGGCTGGACCGGCAGTAGATAAAGAAACCCTCGATATGCACGAAATTCACCCTCTTTCCATCGTACACCTACACGGCCGATAGTCCCGTTTCCAAAAATCTGTCTCATCAGTTCATTCATTTTTCCGGAGCTGGGTAGCGTTAGCCCTTCGCACCGTATCCAGTAGCGCAATACGTCAACAATCCGAGTTTGATCGAGCTTGATCAGGTCACCAATCCTTATGCAACCATAATCACCCAAAAGAGTAGGTTTACCAAGACAAAGAAACATTTTGAGATCTGCCTGGGCGCCCTTGTCTAGACTCGACTGTATTGTTTTAAGATGGCCCGAACTCCGGAATATTGTTTGATCGACACTGGGCCAACGCAAACGAATCAAAGGTAGTACCTCGTGCCGCACAAAGTTTCTATCTATATGGATATCACGGTTACTTGGATCTTCAATATATCGAAGATCCTTTTTTCTAGCATAGGCTATGATCTCTTCCTTGGACACTCCCAGCAGCGGTCGTGCCATCCAACCCACACCAAATTGTCTTATCTCGTGCATTGCTCCGAGCCCGAGCAAACCTGATCCTCGAAATAGGCGCAACAGAACAGTCTCAATCTGATCCCCCATATGATGCGCTATTACCAAAACATCGGCAGGGGTGACTTGAGAGTGAAACCAATCGTAGCGAGCTTTTCTTGCTGCGGCCTCTTGTCCGTGGTCGGATTTTTGAACATTAAGCTTTATAGTTTTTAGAGGCACTTTCAGCTCATCACACTGAGCCTGACAGTGTTTCGTCCATTGTTCAGATTCAGGTTGAATCTGATGATCAACATGTAATGCAACTATGGAGAGGTCATAGTCCGTACGTAATTCACACAATTTGTACAGTAGAGAAACCGAATCTATGCCGCCGCTTAACGCTACTAATAGTCGACGAGCGTTTTTGTGCTTTACAAATCGTTCTACTTCAGTATCGAACTTAGACACGCTATTTGTCGCGCTTACTTTCCATTCTGGAATTCACCAAATGACTGCAACCGTTCGTAACGCTTGCCTAGTAGTTCGGGGGTTGGCCAGCTTGACACTTCTTCAAGGTGGCGAGCCAAACTTGCATTTAGATCTGCAGCTGCACGTTCGTAGTTGCGGTGTGCACCCCCGAGGGGCTCCTGAACAATCTCATCAACCAGCCCTAGTCGCTTTAGGTCAGCCGATGTGATCTTCATAGCCGCTGCAGCTTCGGGTGCTTTATCTGGATTTTTCCATAAAATAGAGGCACAACCCTCCGGGGAGATCACCGAATATGTCGAAAACTCCATCATTATCAAGCGATCACAAACACCAATAGCTAGAGCCCCCCCGGACCCCCCCTCCCCGATTACGGCTGAAATAACAGGCACCCTTATGCCAGTCATCACTGCCAACGAACGAGCTATTGCCTCGCTCTGTCC
>LUSG01000170.1 GCA_001629395.1 Gammaproteobacteria bacterium REDSEA-S15_B12
ACCTGGTACAGACCAGATTTCCCGCTCTGAAATTGTGTCCAGGGTGTTATTTGTTGCTGTGGTGTCGATGCCAACGGCCTGCAGCGCGCACCGTTGAAACAGTAGATTGTGGAGCCGGATCAGGCAAGGCTGTAATAGGTCTCAGTTGAACGAAAAATAGCTCCCCCGTGTTAGTCAGAACCCACTCGGTATCGACAGGTGTCCCGATCTGTCGTTCAAGCCGGCAGACTTCTGTGGCGATTTGAATAACTTCAGTGGAGGTCAGGCATGGCTCAGTCTGTAGCTCGGGGTCGGTCTCGATTTCACGAACCACGCCGGCAGATGGATCGATTGCGCTGTGGACTTGTTTTGAACCGAGCGTATAGTCCAGGATCCGCTGATCTTCCTTATCGACTGCAATTCTGTCTGGTACGGTGACACCCTGAACAACGGCTTCGCCGTAGCCCCAGCACCCCTCGATGATGATTCGATCCTGTTTACCGGTTACCGGGTCGGCAGAAAATGCGACGCCAGCGCAGTGGGCAGGCACCATCGACATGACCATAACGGCCATCGGGGTCTCACCGAAATAAGTTCCACTGCGGCGCCGGTAGCGCATAGCGCGTTCTGAAAATAGCGATGCCCACACTTGACGTAACGCGTTAACCAGCGGTTTGAGGCCTTGGATGTTGAGAAAAGATTCATACTGACCCGCAAAGCTGGCCTCTTTTGAGTCCTCACCACTGGCAGAGCTGCGTACCGCAACTGGTATCTCAGAATCCTCTTCAGTACCGGCCAAGGCACGGTAGGCACTAATGAGCGATAGCTCAATCTCATTGGGCAAGGTAGCGGCTAAAAGTTGTTCGCGGCAGAGCTGACTGGCCTGTTTAAGGCCACTATCGTCATTGTGGGCCCAGCTTGATTCTGCAGCAGCCAGTAATGGTGCCAAAGCGTTGTGGTCGAGAAACAGTTTAAAGGCTTCCGTGGTGATACAGAAAGCTTCAGGTACGTGCACGTCCCAGTGCCGAAGCCAATCCACGTGAACCATTTTGGGCCCCACTAGCGCCGGGTCTGTTGCATCGATTGCGCCAAGCGCGACAGTGATGGGCAGTGCGTGAGGAGTATCCGATGCGTCGGTCATACGCTTGTCATCGGCATCGTGCTTAGGAGGCACAGCATTTACTGGTGCTGATCGAGGGTTTGAACCAGGTCATCCAGCAGTCGTTGAAGATGCTCCAGGCGCTCCTTGCCGAACCATTGGGCGATGTCGCTGTAGCGTGTATCCGACCAGATGGCTGCCTCGGCAACCATTGCCTGGGCAGCAGATGTGGACGACACCATCGTCTTCCTGAGGTCATCTTTATTGGCGTGGCGGAGAATGAGGTTGCGCGCCTCAAGGGACTGCATGATTCTCGATAGACTCGGCATACTGATAAAAATTGCCTGTGACAGTTCGCCAGCTGTCATGGCGTTTGCAGAGGTCACCATGCGCAGTACTCGCCATTGCTGTTCGGTGACGTTGTATTTTCGGAAGATCGGCTGAAACTGGCTGACAGCTGCGTGCCGCGCCCGCAGCAACCTGATGGGCAGCGTGTGGGAGAAGTCGTTCAGGCCGTGAGAGGATTGTCCCTTATCGGGAACGGGTAGTGACGAATGTTTGGAGTCGCTGTTATTCATCGACGACCGTGTTACGCAGCAGGCCTATTCCGGGCACCTCGACGGTGACCTCATCGCCGGGTACAAGAAAACGCGG
Source organism: Gammaproteobacteria bacterium REDSEA-S15_B12 (assembly GCA_001629395.1). Lineage (GTDB taxonomy): Bacteria > Pseudomonadota > Gammaproteobacteria > Arenicellales > UBA868 > REDSEA-S09-B13. The sequence goes on from LUSG01000170.1 coordinate 1,733, forward strand.
GGGATCGAATCGGGCACCTGCACCCGTTGGGGTGCCGGTTGAAATGATATCGCCAGTTTGAAGGCCGGTGAATGTCGAGAGATAGCTGATCAAGTACGAGAACGAAAACAGCAGGTTGGCGGTTGTGTCATGCTGGCGTTGTTCACCATTGACCCGGGTGGTCACGGTCAAATCGTCGTAGCTGTCGAATTCATCTGCAGTCACTAGCCAGGGTCCTACAGCACCGGATCGGTCGAAATTCTTGCCCTGAGTCACGTTGAATTTACCGTGCCGCATCCAATCCCGGACGCTGCCTTCCTGCAGGATGGTCAGCCCGGCAATGTGTGCTTCAGCATTGTCCTGGGTAATCCGTCGTCCAGGCTTGCCGATGACAATCGCGATCTCGCCCTCGTAGTCGAACTGTTCGGATTCCGGTGGTCTCACAATCGATTGCAGGTGCCCCACCAATGAGCCGGGCGTGCGCATGAATACACTGGGGTAGGGGGGCAGCGTCGTGTCGTCGTATTCTTCATTTCGATTGACGTAATTCACACCGATGCAGATGATTTTTTGCGGGTTAGTGATCGGCGGTGCATAACTGATCTCATCCAGCGCAAAATTCGGTGCAAGTTCAGCACCCAGCACAGCCAGCTGTTCTGCGCCCGGATCAGTGAGGGCAGAACACAGGTTATCCGGTGTTTCGGACAGCCGGCTAAGATCAATCACACCGCTGTCGGTCACGATGCCATAGGCGCACCGGTTCTCTGTCAAGAAAGAAGTCAGTTTCATGTAGGTCTCAGTCTAGTAGGCCGGCGTTGGTGAGTACTTGATCGAGTCGGGCAGAGAGTTCTGCACTGGCCGCCACCATGGGCAGGCGGTGTTCGTTTTCCGGGATGATTCCCAAGCGTTTCATCATGTACTTCATGGGGATCGGATTGGTGTCGAAGAAAACAGCCTTGTTAATCTCAAGCAATCGCTGGTGAATCTTTTGCCCTTCGTCGAGATCATTTCGCCACACCGCTTCACACAGTTCTGCCAGGGGCTTTGGTCTTAGGTTGCCCACCGCGTTCATCAAGCCGCAGGCACCCACTGCCATCATGGGAAAACTGAGTTCCTCAAGACCGACAAAAATCCTGAAGTCATTTCCCACCCGTGCAAGGCATTCGGACACAAACCCGAGGTCGTTGACGGCATGTTTCATGCCGATAAACTGTGGGGAACGATCGCGCAGTTCAGCGACCGTATCCAGTGAAACGGATACGGCTGTCCTCCCGGGGATGTGGTAGATCATCCACGGTAGTTCATGAGGGGTGGTGACTTCAAGGTAGTACTCGATCAGGCCCCGTTGGGGTGGCCGGATGTAATAAGGTGTGACGATCAGCAGCGCGTCGACACCGGCGTTAACAGCGTGGGCGGTCAACGCCTGTGTTTCGGCGAGTGACTGGGAACCGGTGGCCGCGACCACCGGTATTCGTCCGGCCACGGTCTCCATGGCAACGTCAATTAGGCGGTTGCGTTCGTCGACAGTCAGTGTGGACGGTTCAGAGGTGGTTCCATTAACCAAAACACCATGAGATCCCTGTTCGACCTGAAATTCGACCAATCCGGCGTAACCGGCCAGGTCGACCTCACCATTTCGAAAGGGCGTGATCAGGGGGGGTATGGAGCCTTTGAGTTGTTCAACGCCAGCGGACATGCAGATATCTCCGGAAGTCAGTTTTGTATCGGTTGAGCGGGCGGTAGGGGTTTAACCAACTTAATTAACATGTTAAATATTAGCATACCACTCAATTCAGTCACTGCTGCCGACGGGCAGGTAGCCTTACGTTATGCCCCATATCTTTATTGAGCACTCAGCAAACCTGTCAGCCCGTATTGACCTGGGCGATCTCACGCACACCGTGCATAAGGCCGCGCTGGCAACCGGGGTATTCCCGGAAGGCGGAATCAGGACT
>LUSG01000171.1 GCA_001629395.1 Gammaproteobacteria bacterium REDSEA-S15_B12
ACACTGGCGCGTCTTTTGCCAGCACCAGCATCGATTCAGTAGTCCGCAAGGCCAAAGCGGTGTCACCGCGCTGGCGGGCCCGGATCCTGATATTGTTCTGAAGACGTAACAAAATCTCGCGGTTACTCACGGGTACAACACCGTTCATTGAGTTCTCAGTCGAATCTTCTTGTACTGCTGTGAATCGTTCATGGAGATTACTTTCATCCAGTAGCCGCGCCTGGTGGAATGGGTCAAGTATTGCGAGTTCGCCGGTTGTCGAGACCTGGATCAGGAAGTGGCCGGGAGAATGTATTCCAACTGCGGACCAACCCTGAACACGCCACGCATGTATACAGATGATGCCTAAGGACACCGGGATACCCCGTCGTCGATCAATCACACGGATCAGATTGGCGTTCTCAATATCGTTGTAAGACCGTCTATCACCGCTATATCCATGCGTCGTATAAACCGCGACTCTCAGGGTGTCAATACATTCCATCAAACCACTGCCGGGGCGCGTCATCGCACCAATATCAGAAGCCAGCACATCAAGGTGTTGCCGGTAAGGCACAAGATCGACAGACGGGTCATCCAGCGCAGACAACAGCAACGCTGTTTCTGCAAGGTCGATATCAGCGTCCTTTGAGCTGATCGCCTCTCTGAGTTGTTGCAACAGTGTTGCTCTGTCCACCGGTTGTGATCCCCAGTGCAATCGAAACAGTGATCACCAAGTATGACCCCAGGTTTTGTCATTCACAATCAGTTGTGGATTTCGTAGATTGACTGCGTTAACGTGCCTACTGATCGTGGAGAATAACGGCATATTTTAAGATGCTTTGAGTGTGGTCACTCAATTATGACGAAGCTCAGTGGCGTTAACGATTACGTAACCCATTCGGCCAGCCAACTCGAATCGTTGGCAACCGAGATCATGTCGGCCATCGGCATGCAGTATGCAGAACAGGCTGAAAGCGGATACTTTTTACCATCCGCCCGGCCCAGCGCACACCAGAACCAGCACGGGGCCTGGATCATTGATGGCGGCGGCGGAATGGGTATTCCAGCAATGGCGATGGGCATCGACAAGGGAACGAGTCTGGCCAAGGAACACGGTATGGCGGTTGTGGGCGTAACCCATTGTGCCCATACCGGCAGATTGGGTGCGTTCTGTGAACAGGGGGCAGCGGCGGCCTGTCTCACGATTACATTCGGCGGCGGTGCCCGGCGGAACTGGCGCCAAGTTGTACCGTACGGCGGTACCAAGGCAAAGCTGCCCACTAATCCCTATGGGTTCGGCATTCCTGGCGGTGACCGTGGCCCTGTGATCCTTGACTTCGCGACATCGGCCGGTGCCGGCGGCTGGATCTATCTTGCCAAAAGTGCCGGTGGCCGGTTGCCGGAAGGGCTCATTGTCGATGCCTGGGGCAAGCCTTCGACAGACCCTGACGATTACCTGAATGGTGGTGCCCTACTGCCTGCTGCCGGCGCGAAAGGTTATGGACTGGGGTTGATGGCTGAACTCGTTGGCGAAGCCCTGCTGGGTACAGCCACAACAGAAATGAACTGGATCATTCTGCTGGTCGATACCGCTCGCTATCGTGACGACTCAACCTTCAAACATGCCGCTGAATCGATTCTCAGTGACATTCGCGAGTGTCCGGCTGCTGACGGCTTCGACCGTGTAGAGATTCCCGGTGAACGGGAACGGGCTCTGGAAAAAATGTACCGTAAAGAGGGGGTTCCTATTCCCGCTGCAACATGGGATCAGATCATAATGCTTGCCAAGCAACTTAATGTTCGTTCAGTAAGGTGAGGTGCTCCACTCCCGGTTAGCCATTCATGGTCAAACCACCGGATACACTGATGACCTGTCCGGTGACATAAGCCGCATCATCACTGGCCAAAAAACTGATTGCGCCCGGCAGGTCTTCGGGCTTTCCGATTCGACCCATCGGAATCGCGCGCTGCATTGCCTGCCGTAGTTTTTCGGGATCACCAGCACCTTCAGCGTAACTGGCAAAAAGAGCTGTATCGGTTGGGCCCGGGCAGACAACATTGAAAGTGATTCCATGCCTGGCATGTTCGCGGGCCAGAGTTTTGGCAAAACCGATCAGACCGGCTTTACACGCGGCGTAGACAGATTCTCCTGACGACCCGACACGGCCGGCGTCGGAAGAAACACTGACGACCCGGCCATAGCCACGCTCAACCATTCCGGGCAACACCACGTGATGCATATTCAAGGCGCCAATCAGATTGATATCGATAATCTTGCGCCAGAATTCAGGGTCGGTTTTCAGAAAAGGGCGAAACAGATCCCAGCCTGCGTTATTAACAAGAATATCGACCCCGCCCAGTACTTTTTCGATCTCTAGCAGCCCCTGCTTGAGCCCCCCCAGATCCGTGACATCGATACCCAGGGCGAGACTCTGGCCACCGGCACCCGTCAGCTCATCTGCAATGGTCTGGGCAGCTGCGGAATCCTTGTCCAGTACTGCCACCTTTGCACCCTCTTCAACAAATCGGCGGCTCGTCGCTCCGCCTATACCTCCCCCGCCACCAGTGATGACGGCGACTTTACCAACAAGCTGATTCATAGCGCTGACCTCCAAGTGCGACACTGATGTGTGCACATATTCACACCGACAACATCTGAAAGTCGGTTAGGTTAGCTTAACAGAATCCCCGCACGCTACGGCAGCGCCATGGAGACCTCTGATACCATTAAACCTTACGGACACAACACGACAGGAGACCGAGGTATGAGAGCAGCTGTACTGGCAGAACGAGGTAAAGCCGGACTTACGGTCACAGACTTTGCCGAGCCCGTGCCTGCCGCCGGTGAAGCGGTTATGAAAGTGCACGCTGCATCAATCAACCACGTTGATCTTTATATGCGTGACAGCGGGGCCGGTATTACCCACGAACTCCCGCTGATCCTCGGTGTTGACGGCGCAGGTGAAATTGTCGAGGCGCCCGCTGGTTCACCTCTCAAACCCGGTGATCCCGTAGTGCTTTACCCCATGGCCAGCTGCGGCCGGTGCCGTGCCTGCCAGGCCGGCGATCAGGCCAACTGCGGTACATTCAGTATTTCCGGAGAGACCCGACACGGTTCTTTTGCTGAGCTGATTGCTATGCCTGAACACTGCTTTGTGCCCAAACCCGACAACCTGAGTTGGGAAGCAGCAGCCACACTGCCCGTGGCCTACCTGACTGCCTGGCGGATGCTGTTCGGCCGCGATCCACTTAAATCAGCCGAGACTGTTCTGATAGTTGGTATCGGCGGCGGTGTTGCTGCGGCCTGCCTGCAGATGGCAAAAATGGTGGGTGCCCAGACAATCGTAACGTCCTCGAGTGACGAAAAACTCAAGTGGGCCAACGGTCTCGGCGCAGATTTCGGTATCAACTACAACACAGGTAAGGTTGCCAAGCAGGTGATCGCACTGACCGGTGGCGAGGGGGTCGACATGGTCGTTGACACTGTCGGAGAAGCGAGTTGGGGGGACAGCCTTCGCTCCCTACGCCGTAGCGGTCGGCTCGTAACCTGCGGGGCAACAACAGGCGGTCATCCGTCGGCTGACATTCAGCGGCTTTTCTCCAAACAACTTTCGATCTACGGGTCAACTACAGGCAGCCTGGAAGAATTCAGACAACTGATTGAGGCTACACGGCGTGGTCTGATCCAACCTCTAATCGATAAACAATATCCACTTGCCAAACTCCCGGAAGGTCTGGAGCGGATGGAAAGAGCAGAACAGCGAGGTAAGCTCGTGGTCAATGTTTCCAGTTGAGAGGATCAACACAACAGGCGATACTCTAACCATGGCTCTGCTATCCGTACTGGATCTCTCTCCAATCACACAGGGCAGCCACGCCGACCAAGCACTTCGTAACAGCCTGGACCTTGCACGCCGGGCAGAAAATCTAGGTTACAACCGTTACTGGGTTGCGGAACACTACCGCAGTCGTCATCGGTCACATTGCCGGTGGAACACAAGTTATCCGCGTTGGAGCCGGCGGTATCATGCTGCCGAATCATGCACCGCTGGTCATTGCAGAACAGTTCGGCACTCTCGAATCTCTATACCCGGGTCGAATCGACCTCGGGCTCGGCCGGGCACCGGGCACTGATCAATTCACGGCCTACGCACTTCGACGCAATCTCGCTGGCGATGTAGACCAGTTTCCACGCGATGTACAGGAACTACAGAGCTACTTTAGGCCCAGCCAGTCCGGCCAGCGTGTTACAGCAGTTCCGGGTAACGGGCTGGAGGTTCCCATCTGGATTCTGGGGTCGAGTCTCTATGGCGCCCAGCTGGCTGCGGCACTGGGCCTACCGTACGCTTTCGCTTCTCACTTTGCCCCAGCTGCCATGCTGCAGGCTATAGAGATCTACAGACAGCGATTCGAACCTTCTGCACAACTGGCTGAACCTTACGTCATGTTAGGCTGCAATGTGTGTGCCGCCGAAACTGACGATGAAGCCTGGCTACTGCGCAGCTCGGCACTACAGTCCACCTTGAACCTCCGGCGCGGGCAACCCGGCCCACTACCACCACCGGTCGAAAACCTGGAAAGCAGGATCAACCCCCACGAAAAGATGATGCTCGACGAATTACAAACAGCTTCAATGGTTGGATCTGCCGAAACTGTGTGCCGGGAACTCGAAGCCTTTATAGCGCTCACAGCTGCCGATGAGCTGATAATTTCTGCCCAGATCTATGACCACAGCGCAAGATTGCTGGACAGTAGCAACGAACCGACAAACACCGTAACCCACCCGGCCATCGCCAAACATCCCGCACAACAGGCATCGCGAGGGCAGCAGTGCGACCACACTGAACTCCCGACTTCAACTTTGCACGGTGCGCTGGATCGACCGGAGCGAATTCTCTGAAACAACTCACCCGCTCACTACACCAGATCTTCAGTCCACAAGGTCACATATTTCGGGGTTGGTGGGTGGTTGGCGCCGGCGGCCTTGTTCAGTTCACGGGAGCCATCCTGTTCTTTCAGGCATTCGGTGCTTACTTTCTTCTGATAGAGGATGAATTCGGCTGGAGCAAGGCGCTGTTGGCCGGAGCCTTTGCCCTTGCCCGACTCGAAAGCGGTCTGCTCGGGCCGATCCAGGGCTGGATGATCGACCGGTATGGACCACGGGCAGTCATTCGCTGGGGTCTGGTCATTTTCGGGTTGGGGCTGATTGGATTCAGTCAAATCGATTCGATCATCGAGTTCTATGTTTATTTCTTTTTTATCGCGCTCGGCACCAGCCTCGGTGGATTTCTCTCTGTCACCACAGCACTGGTCAACTGGTTTTCAAAACACCGGGCAAAGGCGCTGGCACTGTCACAGTTCGGATTTTCGTTTGGCGGAATGCTTGTGCCCATCACAATCTTTTCGCTGGAAACAGTAGGTTGGCGCATCACTGCAGCGGCTTCAGGCATTATCGTCCTGATAGTGGCCTGGCCACTGACACGAATTATCGACCACCGACCAGAGGACATCGGTGAAACCCCCGACGGGATCCCATACCAGGGGCCGACACTGTCGGCGATGAGCCAGAATCCCACAAACACACCGGCATACAGGCGGGCTGATTTCACCGCCCGGGAAGCTTTGAGAACCAGAGCATTCTGGTTTATGTCGCTCGGCCACGGCACCTCTTTACTGATTATCGGCGCCGTCATGGTTCACCTCATTCTCCACGTAAACGGACAACTGGGTTATTCGTTGACGACGGCGGGGCTGGTCGTCTCACTGATGACTGCCATGCAGATCATCGGCCTGGTTAGCGCTGGATTTCTGGGTGACCGATTCGATAAACGATTGATCGTTACCGCTTGCATGGGGTTTCATGCCGCAGGTCTGCTGCTGCTCGCCTATGCGCACAACATTTGGATGGTTATCGGCTTTGCTGTGCTACACGGCATTGCCTGGGGAACGCGCGGGCCGCTGATGCAGGCGATTCGAGCTGACTATTTTGGTGCGTCTAATTTCGGTGTCATCATGGGATGGTCGTCTTTAATCGTGATGATGGGCATGGCGCTTGGTCCGCTGTATGCCGGCTACATGGCAGACCGTACAGGTAACTATGTCAGCGCGTTCACGACCCTGGCGATCAGCGCTTTGTTCGGCGCTGTCTTTTTTCTGCTGGCAAAAAAACCGGTGAATCAGCCACGACCCGAGTCAGTCCAATCGCCCACTGAATAATCCACACCCCCACGTGCATGTGCCTTTAGGGTTATTCAGCCAAACAGATCCCCGGCTTTCTTGGGAACGCGTCGGTAGATGGGTACTGGGCAATAAATACAATATCCCAGCGCTCGCTGTCTGGGCCGATGAGAACAAATTCAAAGTTCGCGCTGTAGGCGATTGAACCGCCCACCGCTTTGAGTATCGGCCCACTCTCCTCGCCGTAGGCCCGGTATGCTTCCTCACCGCTCAGTCCCTGGCCGTGCCAGGCATGCTGCTGCGGATATACCGCAGTCTGCCGTAACCGAACGAGGTTGAGCATATGAATTTCGCCCTCACCATTGAGAGAGCGAAAAGCTCTAAAAGCATCTCGAGTTGGATCAACATAGTTTTCCGTCATTACATGCCTCCAGATTCAATTTACTACAGTCACGGCAGCCCTATCCTTGAATTTCAGCCCAATTTAAACCATAGACTTTCAAACCCCGAACCGCAAATATCCAAATACCAGCTTGGGACCGATTTTCTATTACCCAAAATTAGCGAATATCAGTTAAGGTTTATCTATAGTGAGATAAGCGCCAGGAGCACAACTATGCAAATTAGTGCGTGGTTTCCAACCCGCGACATCGGAACAGACCCAACACAAGTTCGTGACTGGGCCCAAGCTGCCGAAGGACTGGGCTACGACCACATCGAAGTACCCGATCACGTTTTTGGGGCAACGGCACGCGACGGCTGGTCACCGCTATACACAGAACAGGATTCGTTTCACGAGACCTTTGTGACCTTAGGCTACTTGGCCGGTGTCACCACGACAATCGGCCTAGCAAGTGGCGTGCTCATTCTGCCCCAGCGCCAGACCGGTGTGGTAGCCAAGCAAGCAGCACAAGTAGACATACTCAGCGGTGGTCGACTACGTCTTGGTATCGGGGTGGGCTGGAATCATGTTGAGTACGAGGCATTAAACGAAGACTGGAAGACCCGAGGCGTAAGACAACGTGAACAAGTCGAGGTACTTAAGAAACTCTGGTGTGACGACCTGGTTACCTACGAGGGCCGATTCCACCAACTCAATGAAATCAATATCACGCCACGCCCGGTGCAACGTCCGATCCCAGTCTGGTTTGGCGGCAGTTCAGACGCGGTTGTAAAGCGTGCAGCACAAATTGGTGATGGGTGGATGCCGATCATCGCACCAGACCACGAGGCAGAGACTAAACTTGAGCTACTGCAAAATCATCTGAGTAACTGCGGACGAGATAGAAATGCCTTTGGTATTGAAGGCTGGCTGCGAATGGATATGCCGGATCCTGATAAATGGAGCGCAGCTGTTGAAGGATGGCGCAAGCTAGGGGCCGACATCGTGATGCTCTATCCGATGTACCGTATTCCCAACTTTGACGATCAGATCGAGACCTTGCGCCGGTTTAAAGAAGTTGTGAGCGACTAACAGCTGATTCGGCGGCACACGATCAGTATAAACTGAATATAAGCT
>LUSG01000172.1 GCA_001629395.1 Gammaproteobacteria bacterium REDSEA-S15_B12
GGAACTGGGTATTTGGCAGGGTTTCGAGTACCGTGCCCTCCATTTCAATATGTTCTTCTTTTGCCACTCGTAAGGCCGCGCCTCCCGCCGCACATATGTTTTCAGAGCAGAGTATAACGGACGGGTTCATCTTCATCCATATCTCACCTTACCGAGAAGATGACGGCCCCTGGTGAGTTGTGTCAGAGTGTGCCTTTGACCACACCTGTTTCAGGTAACTGCTTGGCGGAGATTAAATGATTGATCTTTATTACTGGCCAACGCCTAATGGATTGAAGATAACTGTTTTGCTGCGGGAGATTGGACTGGAATATCGGTTGTATCCAATCAACATTGGCAAGGGAGATCAGTTTGATCCGGAATTCTTATCTGTATCGCCGAACAACCGTATACCTGCGATTGTTGATCATGAACCGGAAGGTGGTGGAGATTCGATCTCAGTATTTGAATCCGGTGCAATCCTGTTGTACCTGGCGGAAAAATACGACCAGTTTCTTCCGACAGACCAGCGATTGCGGGTACAGGCGATTGAATGGCTAATGTGGCAGATGGGCGGTCTTGGCCCGATGCTCGGGCAGAATCACCACTTTAATCGGTATGCCCCTGAAGACGTGCCTTATGCGACAAAACGTTACAGTGACGAAACACTGAGGCTCTATGCCGTGTTGAACCGTCGACTGATCGACCGGGATTACATCGCCGGTTCCTACTCTATTGCGGATATAGCAATTTATCCATGGGTGAACCGTTACGAGTGGCACAAAACCGATATTGATCGTTTTCCAGAAGTGAAACGCTGGTATCAAACCATAGGCGAACGACCTAGCGTTGTTCGTGCCTATGATGAGGCAAAAACGATTGACGTTGGTAATGTCGCTTCTGACGAGTCACGTAGAGTACTTTTTGGGCAAACAGATGTGACGATAGACCAGGCTTATGCTGTACCTAAAGGATCGGAATGAACTGAGCTTCCGTCCGATGGCCTATCTGGCAGTTTGATTTGAATGTTGAATCCGGGGCTGGTAAGCGCTACGTGGCCCCATACCTGCCGGCTACAGCTCGGACCAGGCTAAGGCCCAGATTATTGGCAGGTTGGGTCGCTAGCGGTTGTTAAAGTAAAAGATTCTCCAGAATTTTTTGGTAAATAATGGCCAGTGTCTCCAGATCAGCGACAGCTACCTGCTCATTGATCTGGTGAATGGTCCGGTTCACCGGGCCCAGTTCAATGACTTGTGCTCCGGTGGGTGCAATGAAGCGGCCATCGGAAGTACCCCCCTCAGTCGACAGATCAGTCGTGAGGCCGGTGACCGTATAAATTGCCGTAGAGACGGCGTCTATAAGTTCGCCCGGCTGAGTTTGGAAAGGTAAGTTGGGCCTTGACCAGTCGATCTCATAGTCTGTCGATATCTGCTGACAAACTGCGTTGACACGCTCTTTAATGGACTCAACCGATGACTCTGGGGAATACCGTAAATTGAAATCTAATTCTGCCTGGGCTGGGATTACATTACTGGCACCAGTTCCGCTGTTCAGGTTAGAGACCTGAAAGGTCGTGGGCGGAAAGCAGTCATTACCTTCATCCCATGTTTGTGCGACGAGACGGGTCACAATATCTGCTGCGCTGTGAATCGGATTATCGGCCAGATGCGGATAGGCGACATGGCCTTGAACACCCTTTATGGTCAGTTTCCCACCAAGTGATCCGCGGCGGCCGTTTTTGATAACATCGCCGATCTGTTCCCGGCTGGTTGGTTCACCCACAATGCACCAGTCGATAATTTCTTCTCGATCACACAATTTCTCGACAACCTTGACTGTGCCATTGTCCGCAGGGCCCTCTTCGTCACTGGTTATGAGTAGAGCGATTGAGCCCCGATGATTGGGGTGATCAATCACAAATTGCTGGCAGGCTGTGACCATGGCTGCCAGGCTGCCTTTCATATCAGCAGCACCCCGACCATGCAGTACTCCGTCTTGAACGACTGCGTCAAAAGGTGGGTAATGCCACTGCTCAATGGGGCCCGTGGGGACTACGTCAGTATGTCCGGCGAATACCAGCAAGGGATTAACTTGGCCACGGCGGAGCCATAGGTTACGTACCTCACCATAGGTTAGAAATTCAGCCCTGAAGCCCGCGGGCCGTAGTGCTTCGGCGATCAGATCCTGGCACCCGGCATCGTCTGGCGTGACAGATGGCTGTCGGATCAGGTCTCGAGCAAAATCCAAAGTAGAGGACATAACTTGTAGCGATTCATGGGTTACGTTAATCCCATTTTAAGGGATCATATCCGGAACGGGTTGGTGGATGTCGTCTACCCTGTTGCCGAACAGCAAGAAGTGCTTGAAAATTGATTATCCCTTCTACAGCTATCTCAGAACATTCGAATGAATTCACAATCTGGTATCGTGGAGCACATGAACGAAGCCGGTGAGTTGCTGCTACATATTGACCCCGAAAGAGTGCCAGCCTGGGCAGCAGCACTGAGGGCGACTTTAGCTGAAATGCCGCTCAGGATCTGGCCTGATCGAGGTGATCCTGATCAAATCCGGTATGCGCTGTTATGGAAACCGCCGCCTGAACTGTTTGATGGGTTGCACAACCTACAGGTAATTTTCTCGGTAGGTGCAGGTATAGATCATCTGTTGAGTTGTACGACACTGCCAGCCCATGTTCCAGTGGTGCGCATGGTTGAGCCAGTGTTGACAGCTGGGATGGTGGAGTATGTCATTTACAACGTGATACGGTTTCACCGGCGCATGCACGAATATGATGTGCAGCAGCGGCAAGCGCAGTGGCAGGTTTTGCCACAGGTCACGGCGGGCGATCTGACAATCGGAATAATGGGGTTGGGTGTTCTAGGCGAGGCCGTCGCCTCAATGCTTACAAAAATGAACTACCGGGTAACAGGATGGAGTCGATCGCGTAAAAGCCTACCCGGTGTGCGAAGCTACGTTGGTGAACCGGAGCTGTTGAAATTTCTCAGTGATGCTCAGATTTTGGTTATGCTGCTGCCAATGGATGAGACGACGCAGCATATTCTCAACAAGGGAACGCTTGCTCAACTGCCCAGCGGTGCATGTGTAATTAATGCTGGTCGAGGTGGCCTTATCCATGAGAATGATCTACTCAATGCACTTGATAAGGGACATATCAGTTGTGCGGCACTTGATGTATTTGAAACCGAGCCGTTACCTGAGGCCCATCTATTCTGGCGGCATCCGAATGTCACTGTCACGCCTCATGCAGCTAGTTTGACCAATCCAGTGACTGCGGTTCAGTTCGTGGCTGAAAACATTAGGCGTCACCAGAATGGAAAGCGCCTGAAGCATACTGTTGTACCAACTGATCGGCGTTAAAGCTTATATTTGTAACGAAACGTGTTTTGCAGGCGGTTTGATTAAAGCAGATCGATCTGAGTTTCGAGTACGATCTTCCAGTTACTGCTCTGGCGTTTCCAGTGTTGTTCAAGTATCTGTACCGGCCCGGTTGTCGCCTGTATTCTGAAGAACGCTAGCAAGTGATCAGATTCGCCAGGGTAGCTGTAGAACTCAGGTTGTGGATTGATTACCGGAAAACTCTCAATCAGTTCCTCAGATACGGAAGGAGTAGCCGAACGGGCATAAAATTCTAATAGTGCATTTTTATCTCCACGGTTCCATGCTGCCGTCCAATCAAGCAATTGGCCAAGCGGTCGTTCTCGTATACTGACTAAATCCTTGAAAGGCAACCATGCGGGTTTGTCGTCAATGATCACGCGTGTCTGGGTATGTTTTCCCAGTTGTTTGTACAGCGATTCAAAATCCCGATTTGACAACGATACGCAGCCGTCGGTTGCGAGTGGTGACCGGTTCACCCAGCTAGGTTCAGTACCGTGCAGCCAGATCCCATGACCGCTTCTGGCGCGGGATTTATCGAGACTGTTGGGATAATTAATCGGTAATGCGCCATAGCCATAGCGCTCGTGAAGACTCTGACCCGGTATGTAGCCGGTTGTATGATAGATCCCAATAGGAGTCCGTCGGTCACCTTCTTGTTCTTTCCCGGCTCCCTGACGGCCAATGGACACATAGTAATCTTGTACCGCAACAGGCCTGTCGTTAAGGTATTCAAAAAGATATAGCCTCGATGCAGGGACATCGACATAAATCAGCTGATAGCCCGGATGACCGGTATATAGTAAACGGGTGGGTACTAGTTCTTGTCGGTTTGGTCCCTGATTCAGGACGTAGTCCCAGCGGTTCTTTAGCTGTTCTCTGAGTCTGGTAATGATAATCAGGTCTTTTTCAGACGCGTAATCGTCTATCTGGTTGGACAGGCCTGCCTGTGCTGCGAGAACATCAGCATAAACAAGGCGCCCCAATCGGCTTTGCGGGTACTTTTGGGTGAGCGCGGACAAGTGCCGTTGTGCTGCTACATGTTTACCCAGTACAAGCTGTCGGAGACTGCTGATTAGCTCAGTTTCGTAGGTACTCGTTGTCGGTTTTGCAGCCGACGCCATGCTTTGGATCAGTAGTGCGCCGATGATGCTGACCGTAAATGTTCTAATCGACAAACGACGATCGCGTAGACCGTGTTTTATCGAAATAAAATGCACCATTAATGCTTGCCCAGCATGTCAAGCGGCAACAGATCGAGTGTCCGAGAATCACCGGAGGATTCGTCTGCCTCGGCACCCAGCAAAGCCTTGCGATATGCTGAGATGGCCCGGGCTGCGTAAAGAGTACTCAGGTTTTGGTACAGCGTTGCATAGGTGGGATTGGTC
>LUSG01000173.1 GCA_001629395.1 Gammaproteobacteria bacterium REDSEA-S15_B12
CATCAGTACGTCCGTACCGTCGGCATGCTTCAAATTTAAAGTCACACCACGCTTATTTCGGTGAATATTCTGGAAATCTGGCCCATGACGCGCGCCGCCCATACCGCCATCGGTATTCATGTGCGCTGGCGATTCGATCTTGATGACATTCGCGCCCCAGTCAGCAAGCTGTCTTACTGCGGTGGGTCCGGACCTGACACGAGTCAAATCGAGCACAGTAAACCGTGAAAGTGGGAGTTGTTGGTTTTTGTCAGTCATATCGTTCCCCCCCGGACCGATCCGATTTTCACAGAGTGTCTGGGTAACAGTTGATCAGCTGTTCAAATATTGTGCCCTAAAAACTGTATTACTTCGAACCCATTTTGGTCATAGCACAATCCTGTACAAGCTGGCAGATCAGAGGTTAAGGTAACTTGATCCATTTAGGAGATACAAAATAGTGTTGAAATCTGTAGGACGACTCACTGGTGTGCCCTGGGATAAACAGGGTCCGGCATTCCTGGTTGGCCTGGGACATGGCGCTACCCATTGGATGGCAGCCTTTTTCTACCTGCTGCTGCCGTTTATTGCCAAGGATATCGGTCTGTCGTATACGGATGCCGGTCTTCTGGTTTCGATATTCCACTTAAGTTCACTGGTCGCAAATTTTGGCAGCGGGCTGATGGTGGACATCACCGGCCGCCGGATTGTGTTCCAGATTGTATCCTTGATAGTAGGTGGTGCCGCACTCTTAACCTTTGGACTGGTCCGCGAATTCCTACTCTTAACAGCCCTAGTTATTTTGCTGGGTGTATCTAATAACGTGTGGCATCCCCCGGCAATCGCTTTCCTATCGGACCGCTATCCCGGTAATCGGGGCTATGCACTGTCGGTCCACGCATTGTGTGCAAACCTGGGAGATACTATCGCACCCTTAGCCGTCGGCGCACTGCTGGTGACTCTAACCTGGCAGGGTACAGCGGTAATTGGAGCGACACCAGTATTTCTGGTCACCCTGATTTTCGCTCTGTTTCTTTTCAAATCAGACCAACCAGATCGAACAAACCCAACGAATCGGCTTGAATTCCGGCACTACCTGGCACAGGTCGGTCGCATTGTCCGCGACCGAACGGTTGTTGGACTCTGCCTCATGTCAGGTATGCGGAACATTGCCCAGAACGGACTGTATGTCTTCCTGCCACTTTACCTTGTCAACGAATTAGGGTCCGGACCACTGTGGATGGGGATTACCATGACCGCATTACAGGTCGGTGGTCTCGTAGCAGCACCTGTTGCTGGTACGTGGTCGGACCGTATCGGTAGGCGGCCGGTCGTCCTAGCCGGCCTGACTACTACTACGATTGTCATTGCTGCAATGACGTTCGCCCAAAACGATATTGTGTTAGTCGTGGCTGTTTCTCTGCTGGGATTTGCACTGTTTGCGGTTCGGCCGGTAATCCACAGCTGGATGATGGATCTGGTACCACGTGAAATTGCCGGCAGTGCGACCAGTATTCTGTTTGGTACGCAGGCTCTATTGACGATGATCATGATGCCCGTAGGTGGAGTGATTGCAGACCACTACGGCCTGCACATGGTTTTCTATTGCCTAGCCGGAACGATTCTACTGGCGAACCTGATCGTCTACTGGCTACCGGCGAATCGGCAGTGACGCGAGTGGCGAACGTGTATTGACCCGGTCACCGCTATAATACGGTCCGGTCTTCTGAACTGGGCCCTGCAATAACGGGTCCCTAGACTTGCTTTTGCGAGAGAATTAGTCGAACGGCAATAAAGGAAAACCACCATGCTGAAGATCCTGGGACGTAATAATTCATCCAATGTCCAGAAAGTTCTTTGGGCCCTTGGCGAGCTGGGCCTGGAATACACGCGAGACGACATCGGCGGTCCATTTGGTGGCAACCGAGAAGCGGATTATCTTGTCATGAACCCAAATGGGCTAGTACCTACGCTCATCGATGGTGATACGGTCCTGTGGGAATCCAATGTTATCGTCCGCTACTTAGCCCGCAAGTATGCACCAAATTCACTGCTGCCAGATTCTTTGACGGACCTTGCACGGGCTGAACAATGGATGGACTGGCAACAAACTGTCGTCGCTCCCGCCCATTTTCCAGTTTTCTGGGGCCTAATCAGAACTGCACCGGAAGACCGGGACCTGGATGCCATCAATAACGGCCGGGATCGGTTTGAGCAAGTGATGACCATACTGGACCATCACCTGTCAGACTCTGTTTTTGTGGGGGGTGAGAGCCTGTCTATGGCCGACATTCCTGTCGGCATTATGGTCTATCGCTGGTTTACACTGGATATCGAGCGCATGGAACTGCCGTCACTTCACCGCTGGTATCAACGACTGACCGACAGGCCCGCCTACAAGGACACTGTAATGATCGGACTCACCTGACGATTATCGATTCTATTTACGTCGATTAAATCATCCGTTCACAACACTGCGATATAACACTGGATGAACGTGTCTTATGTTCGGACTTTTCGGTAAAAACTCCAAAGCACTTCAACTCATACGGGATAGTCAATCGATCATACGATCGGACGAGACGGCATATGCCGACAGACACTTAGTAAAAATCTCGGAAATCACCAGCAGTTCGATTCAGCAGGCTTTGGATAAACCAGATTTTGGCTATTATCTTTTTAAAAGCTCAGGAACTGGGAAATCTGGCACAACCCGCATGCGATGCAATTGACGAGTTTATCGCTCGCTGGCCAATCGTCGAGAATTCAAGTACTCAGGCCTCAGAAGAAAAGACCCTCGATGAATGAGGCCTGCTTCGAATTGGTAACGCGTTGTCTTCCTATGCCTGTAATTGCCCAGCGAGATCCACAAAATCAGTTGCGATCACATCAAACTCGTGATCCGCTGACAAATCAGTCGTTTGATCCGGGCCATATTCTGTCGGACGGGCAACAAAAGCAGTTTTAAATCCACATTCGCTGGCTGCCAGTAGATCAGCATTGTGCGCTGCGACCAGCATGCACTGATGTGGTGGGAGATCCAGCTTTTTGGCAGACCCAAGATAGGCCTCGGGACAGGGCTTGTAATGGCCCGCAACCTCTGCTCCCAACACCACATCCCAGGGTAACCCGGAATGCTTTGCCATGTTGACGATTAGTGAAATGTTGCCATTTGATAATGTGCCGATGATGTACCGTTCTTTAAGACGTACAAGACCCTCTACAACGTCGGGCCACGGTTCAAGACGGTGCCAAGCCTGATTTAAGTGCACTTTCTCCATTTCCGACAATTGATCGATATCGTACTGTTCTAGCACCGTATCTAAATTTCTACGGTGTAGCACATCAAGTCGTTCAAAAGGCATCTCGCCAGAACGCACCTTCGACATCGACGGCTGGTAGAGACTTCGCCAGGCACTGGCAAACTCAGCACCATCGATTGAAAACTCTTTTTTATCTCCTATCAGATTCATTTCGCGGGCAATGCTGCTTCGCCAGTCGACGACTGTTCCAAATACATCGAACGTCACTGCTTTCAACTGATCCAGATTTTCCATTTTTTCTCCACTCGAGTCGCCAACCACTTGGGTCAGTTCAACAGTCTGATCGGCTCACCATTGAGCCACGCACTGATAGCCCCAACCGCACCGCCATAGCCGGTGATGTAATTCTCCCGCATGACATAGCCCGTATGCCCGGTCAACACAGCGTTGTCCAGGCCTCTTAAAGGATGATTTTGGGGCAAGGGTTCGGTATCGAAGACATCGAGACCCGCACCAGCAATTCCGCCTTCCTGAAGGGCTGCAATTAAAGCTGATTCCTGGACTATCGGCCCCCTGGATGTATTCACAAGGTAGGCTGTGGGTTTCATCAATTGGAATTCAGTCGGGCCCACAAGCCCCCGAGTCCGATCTGACAGGACCAGATGGACAGTGACGATGTCGGATGTAGAAAATAATTCTTCTCTACTGGCATAAAGTACACCAGACTCCGCACAACGTTCCGGAGTGAGATTGGCACTCCACGCCTGGACTTTCATTCCGAACGCTAGCCCAACTCTGGCCACCTGTAGACCCAACTTACCCAGACCCAGAATTCCGAGTGTATTGTTCTGCAATCCCGTAGACAGACCAACCTGCCAACCGCCACGGTGCATCGACAGGTTTTCTGCTGGAATCTGTTTAACCAGTGCGAGAATCAACGCCCATGTATGTTCTGCAGCTGGATACCCTAGCATCGGTGTACCACACACATCGATACCCTGTTTGCGGGCAGCAACCAGATCTATCGCCAGGTTTCGCATTCCTGTGGTTACCAGCAGGCGCAGCCTCGGTAACCGATCCAGAACATTTTGTGGAAATGCCGTTCTCTCCCGCATAGCGACGATAACGTCAAACCCATCTAGGGCTCGTACAACGGCATCTGCATCACCAAGGGGTTCATTAAAAACAGAAATTTGTACAGTCTGCTCTACCGGAGACCAATCCGCTACATTAAGTGCCACACTGTGATAGTCGTCCAGTATGGCTAACTTCACCTAGGTCTCCCTGTGGAATTTGACTATGACCAGTTAAGCGAAGCACACAACTTGATGTCGGCCTAGTATATGGCGAGGATTGGAACTGCTAATTCGAAAGGTCAGCGTTAACGCGAGCGCAGCCTAGGATCGAGTACATCGCGTAGAGCATCACCAAACAGGTTGAACCCAAACACGGCCAGGGGAATGGCAAGTCCTGGAAAGATCGGTACCCAGGGTGCACTCTCAGCAAATTCTTCGGCACCACCCTGCAGCATTAGGCCCCACGCCGGTGTGGGTTCCTGTACACCCATACCCAAATAGGAAAGAGACGCCTCAAGCAAAATAGCCTGACCGACAAACGTAGTTAACATGATCAAATAAGGAGCCATCACATTCGGCACCATATGACGCATTATGATCCGAAAGTGACCAAAGCCAAGCGCTCGAGCTGCATCCACATAGGGTATCTCGCGAATTGCTAGTGCACTGGAGCGAACAACGCGGGCGCACTGCGGGATAAATGGAATCGTAATTGCAATAATGACGTTGACGGTACCGGTACCCAGGGTCGCAACTACCGCCAGCGCCAGGACGATAAGCGGGAACGCCATCACGATGTCGACCAGGCGCTGAATAAAGATATCAAACCGACCGCCAAAGTAGGCACTTGCAACACCGAGGACCAGACCGCTGGTAGCACCAATAAAGGCAGCAGTAAAACCAACAAAAAGCGCCGTCCGAGCGCCAAAAATGATCCGTGTCAGTATGTCGCGACCAAAAGCGTCCGTACCAAGCCAGTAGTTTGAATCAGGTGGTGAGAGTTGGTGCTTCCAGGAAGCAGCTTCAGGATCATAAGGAGATATGAAATTCGCAAAAATAGCTGCCAGCACCATCAATAAAACGACCAGTGCACCTGCCGTACCAAGCGGCTGGTTTCGGGCCATTTCAAATAACCGTACATACCACGGCTTTTCCAAATCCCCTATATCCATTGTCTGGTCAATTGCGGTCATTTCTATTGATTTCAGCTATATCGGATCCTTGGATCAAGCCAAGCGTATATCAGGTCAACAACAAAGTTGGTCAATAGTGCGATCAGGACGACCAGCATTACCAGCTGCTGGGTCATGGCAAAATCCTGAGCTTGGACCGATTCCACAAAAAGCTTACCTATTCCATTCAGGTTGAACACCTGCTCGGTGACCACAAGTCCCCCCATCAGAAAAGCAAATTCAATACCGATAATTGTCAGCACGGGCAACATCGAGTTCTTCAACGCGTGTCGGTTGATGATGATTTTTTCTACCATGCCCTTTGCACGGGCTGTACGAATGTAATCCTCCCGCAGAACTTCCAGCAGAGCCGATCGTGTCATGCGGGTAGCGACCGCTGAATAGCGATATCCCGTCGCAACTGCAGGCCAGATCAATTGCGATAGGTTTCTCATAGGGTCTTCTAACACCGATACATAGTCGATTGGCGGCATCCATGGCGTACCAAAAAAATGTTGGGTGCCGATCAGCAGACCCAAGATAATCAAAATACCGAGCCAAAACGAAGGCATCGCAATGCCTGCGATACTGAAGGTCCGCACTGCGTAGTCAATCCATGTGTCCTGCTTGATGGCAGATATCGCACCTAAGGGGATAGCAAACACCACGGCAACCACGGTTGCCATGATCGCAACCTGCAACGAAAGCGGGAACCTGATTCCGATCTCCTCTGTAACGGGTTTTCCCGTCCACATCGAGTCACCAAGGTTCCAGGTAAAATAGCCGGTAATAAAATCGAAAAACTGGGCGATCAAGGGCTTTGCCAGACCCAGCTTTTCACGGCACAGCTCAATCTCAGCTTCATCGACATAAAGTCCAGAGCCTGCAAGACGTACCTCGCACACGTCACCTGGTATCGCCCGTAACAAAAAGAAAACCAATATAGCGGCCCCGACCAGTGTCGGGAGCATCAACAACAGACGTTTGGCGATGTATTTGTGCAAGGCTATCGATGTAAGAAACAATACCGCCCGTCGCCGTTTGGCGACGGGCGGTGGTTACATTTCACGCGGTACAACTTACGTGGGACTTAACCAGTTAAGGAATTTACTTATCCAGCCAGATCTGATCCAAAGACTGGTTCAAGTAGTGACTGGGCGCAATTTTCCACCCTTTTACGTACGAACGGTGCGGATTGATCTTATACCACCACAGTGTCAAGGCAGTGCCTCCCGTGGCGAACGCCTCGTTCTCAAACTCGCGCATAATCGCCCGCTGTTGATCCTGTGATTCGGCACGAAGTAACCGATCATAGATTTCGTCCAGCTTTGGATTTTCGCAACCCGAATAGTGATTGCCGGCACTGCACAGAAACTTTGTGACGTCAGCAATCGGGTTCACGATCGACTGGCAGTTGAAATCAACCGATACGTCAAAGTCATGCTTTTTCCGGAGCGTGGCATAGAACTGTGGAGACGGTTGGACCCGTTGAATCGGTTTCAAGCCAACCTGACGCCACTGGTCCACCAACCAAGTACCAACCACCTTGTAGGGTTGATCAACACCGCGATTATTAAAATCGAACTCGATGCCGTCCGCACCAGCTTCCTTCAGGAGCGCCCGTGCTTCGGCGCGACTGGCCTCGATATCTTTTGAGAAGCCAGGCATTGCCTCAAGCTCTGCCGCTGTCGCCGCCAAGGGATGTGACGGGAAAACAATACCGCCAACTGTCTTCACGATTGCGATATTGGCGAGGTATTGTGATGCTTCGTATCGGTCCACCGCCAAAGTCAGGGCTCGACGTACTCGCGGATCATCAAATGGCTTTCGCCGGGCATTGGCAGTAAACATCAACGCACAGTTCCAGTCGCTTTCCTGCACAGTGATTTGATCACCCAACGCATTCACAAGATCATCACGTGCTTTGGGCGGAAATCCGCGGAACTCGATTGCTGCTCTATCACCACGAATGGCTTGCAGGCGAATAGACATCTTCGGCGCAGAAATAGCTTTGAAGCCATCAAGATAGGGCTTGCCCTCATGATGGTAGTTGGGATTGCGTTTACCGGCAACGTGCGAACCCGCCACGTGCTCTACAAAAATAAACGCACCTGAGCCATTAATATTCTTCTTGTGCCAATCGTATCCGTTATCGTCAAGATCTTTCTTGCTGTAAATAAAATTGAATGGCATCCCCATTGCAGGAATGAACGCACCCGATGGAAATTTCAGCGTGAACACAATTGTGTGATCATCGGTAACGACAATTGAGTCGACCATCCTGAACATTGCCTTTCGATTACTGGGCACACCTTCAGGTGGAAAAATGATCTTGTCAAACGTCGCCTTGACATCGTGCGCATTCAGCGGTGCGCCATTATGGAACTGCAGGCCCTTTCGAATTTTGAAGGTGTACTCGGTCCCTCCTTTTGCACCGGCCGGTACGCTGCCTTCACACACATCACACAGAAAGTCAGTCGGATCCGCTGGATTGTCCGGATTGACCCGAAACAGCAGGCTATAGAACGGCCGTATCGGGTGGATCATCCCGAAGGTAGACTCAATATGCCCGTCATAGGATGGAATCTTGCTGCCTACAACAAAATTAAGAATACCGCCTTTCTTTGGCGTCGCGGCGGATGCAGACAGGATTCCTGTCAGCCCGAACGCCAGGCCGACAGTGGCCATTACAAACGTCTTAAAGATTGTTTTCCTCATGGTTTAACCTCCTCCTGGTGTTGTAGTCACTAAATAATACTTGATCTCTATCGAATTTACCTGATGTAGATAAACATTTGCCACATCTTGCAAATTACTGCTCCAATTACCTATATATTCTCCACTTTTTTTATGGTATCACGTGGACTTTTTGTCAAACTTCAGTGCAGGCAACCCGGTGCCCGGGCCTCACCTCACGAAACTCTGGCACGGAATTACGGCAGCTATCCACTGCCCGTGGGCAACGGGTGTGAAACACACATCCGCTCGGTGGATTCATTGGACTTGGAACTTCACCTTTAATAACTTTGTGCTCACGATCTTCTTCCACTACTGGATCCGGAATCGGCACCGCATCGAGTAGCGCTCTCGTATAAGGATGAGTGGGGTTGTCAAACAACTCATCGCCATCGGCGAGTTCAACCAAATTGCCCAGGTACATGACCGCAACACGATTTGAAATGTGGCGTACTACGCTCAGGTCGTGTGCGATAAACAAGTAGGTCAGATCAAATTTATCACGCAGGTCCTCCAGTAAGTTAATAACCTGAGCCTGGATTGATACATCGAGTGCTGACACAGCCTCGTCACAGATAATAAATTCGGGATCCAATGATAAGGCACGAGCAATACCAACACGCTGACGTTGGCCACCACTCATTTCGTGGGGGTAACGATCCGCGAACTTCGGATCAAGTCCACAGACAGACAGTAGTTCACGCACCCTTTCTTTGCGTTTCGCGGCATCAGCGATGATCCCATGTACCTTCATGGGCTCTTCCAGCATGTCACCGATCTTCATGCGCGGATTCAGCGAACTGTAGGGATCCTGAAAAATGACCTGGATTTTCTCACGCACCGAAACGAGTTCCTTCTGTGTGAGTTGAGTTAGGTCTTGTCCGTTGAAGAGGATCTCTCCATCCGTCACTTGTTCCAATTGCAGGATACAGCGACCGACAGTCGTCTTTCCACACCCAGATTCACCGACTAACCCCAGCGTCTCACCTTTTGAAATATCAAAAGATACGCCGTCAACAGCTTTCACTTGCGCAATAACTCTCTGAATGATAGCCCCTTCAGTAACCGGAAAATGCATCTTGAGATTACGTATCTGTAGAAACGAGTCTCCGGCCACACTGTGACTCGCCGGCAACGCAGAGGATGTCTGCTGAGTTTCAGTCATGAGGCAACCTTGAGTTCAGATATCTCTGATACTCGCCAGCATGCCGCAGTGTGTTCATCGTGGACTGCCTGTAGCGATGGGATCTCTACTGCACACCGGTCAACGGCAAACCTGCAGCGGGGTCGGAAGGCACACCCTGAGTCCAGGTGAGTGAGGTCAGGGGGTTGTCCTTCGATGGGAACCAACCTGCTGCCGCGCGGCTGATCCATGCGCGGAACAGAAGCTAACAACCCGAGCGTATATGGATGATGCGGGTCGTGATAGATCTCCCGAGCGCTACCCATCTCGATCATCTTCCCGGCATACATGACGTTTACCCGATCCGCATAACGGGCAACAACGCCGAGGTTGTGTGT
>LUSG01000174.1 GCA_001629395.1 Gammaproteobacteria bacterium REDSEA-S15_B12
CAGCAGTTCCATGTCCTGTCCGATCGCATTTTCAATCTCGATGACTTGACCGAGTCCCCCGCGGTAGCGGCCGCTCCCGCCTGAGTCAGTCTGGTATTCTTTGCGCCAGAATAGTAGAGGGGCAACCGATTCATTGATTTCAACCGGTGTGCCGCGAACACCAGAGGGATAAGCGGTGGCAGAAAGGCCATCGCTGACGGGGCGGCCGCCTGTGCCGCCATTAGTCACTGCCGTCACGGTGAAAATATCTGAGTCGTTTGCACCGCGATCGGTCTTACCGCGAAACGTCAGATTCCACAGGCAGGACGCGCCTTCGGCGGGTACTTTGTCGGGTACCACCTGTGCCAGGCAGCCGAAAACCACATCTGGCAGCATCTGACCGACAATATGGCGGGCATTAATAGCTGCAGGATAGGGCGCATTCAGTACTGATTTTTCCGGTGCCCTGATACGAAAAGGTGCCAGAGAACCGGCGTTGTTGGGTACACCGGGTGAAATCACACAGGCGAGACCGAAACAGGTATAGGCCGTGGTGTAAGCCATTGGCACGTTGATGCCATGCAGCGTCATGTCTGAAGTACCGGCAAAATCAACGATTACCGACTCGTCGTCTATGGTCAGCGCTGCCGCCAATTCCAGAGGCCCGTCAAAACCATCGATGTGCATACTGTTGTGGTACACCCCGTTGGGTAGGGCAGCAATTTCGGCTTGAACGGCAGCGAGTGATCGGTCACAGATAAAGTCAGCCAGCATGTCCAGATCATCCAGCCTGAATTCATCCATCATTTCCACCAGGCGGCTACAGCCGACGTCATTGCAGGCCGCGAGGGAATAGACATCGCCTTCCGATTCCACCGGTTGGCGGGTATTGGACCGTACCATGGCCATCAGGGTCTCGTTGATCTTGCCCGCGTCAGCCAGTTTAAGCATGGGGATGTAGATGCCTTCCATGTGGACATCGGTGCCATCGGGGCCAGTCCCTATCCCGCCGATATCCGTCAGGTGGGAGGTGCATGAAAAAAGTGCAACCAGGTTGCCATTTCGAAAACACGGTGTAGTCAGAACAAAGTCGTTTAGATGGCCAGTACCCATCCACGGATCATTCGTGATGTAAATATCACCTTCGACCATCGTTTCAAGTGGAAAATGATCAATAAAGTGATTTACCGACTCAGCCATAGAATTGACATGTCCTGGTGTGCCGGTGATGGCCTGCGCCAACATGCGGCCGCGGGCGTCGAATACCCCTGCTGATAGATCGCCGCATTCGCGAACGATCGGACTGAAAGCGGTACGCATCAGTGTTTGGGCTTGTTCTTCGACAACTGAAATCAGTCGATTCCACATCACCTGCATTCGAATTGTGTCGAGAGTTCCGCTTTTGTTCATGGTTCTAATGTCCTGTGTCTCGTTTGACAACCAGGTGGCCACCGGCGCTGACATGGAGACTAAATCCATCGGGGACGAAAGTCGAAGTTTGTGATTCGACGACAATTGCCGGACCCGTCAGGGTTGATCCTGTCTGAAGAGTGTTCCTATTATAGATTTGCGCAAGTAGGTGGCTGTCTGTTTCAGCGTCGAACACCTGGCGTTCCCCAACGGCAACAGCCGGGGTCGGGGTGTAGTCCGACTTTCCTGTAGCGAGACTTTGTGTTGAGGTTGAGATCGTTAGCGCCCAGGTCAGCACCTCGATCTCTGCGTTGGGCAGTGTCCGTCTGAAAAGAGCAGCATACTGTTTATCAAAGTTCGACTTCAACGCCGAGAGGGTCAGCTCATCAAAAGTATCACCACTGATGGGTACGGAAATTTCATGGCCCTGGCCGCGGTAACGCATGAATGCAGACCGTGCTTCAGTCAGTGGACTGTCGCCCGCACCAGCTTGGACTACTGCCAGGGCTTCTTCCCGCATTTCATTGAAGATCCGGTCGATTCGGGTGCGATCCAACTTGTCTAGGGACATATGAAGACTGCGTACAACTTCATACGAGATCGGTGCCTGGAGGAAACCGACGGCGGACCCGACACCGGCATTTTCCGGAATGATGAAGCAGTCTATACCGAGTTTGTCGACCAGTCTGGCGACATGCAACGGCGCTGCTCCGCCGAATGCGATGACAGAGTGTTCGGCCACATCGTGCCCTTTTTCTACGGTATGAACACGTACGGCGTTGGCCATGGTTTCGTCTACCATTTCGTTGACCGCAAATGCCGACATCTGGGTAGCGAGTCCCTGTGATTCGCCGATATTTGTGTTCAAGGCTTTGGCAGCCGCGTCATAATCCAGAGAAAGTTTGCCGCCCGCAAACTGTTCAGTGTCGATTTTTCCGAGCACGATATCAGCGTCGGTGATTGTAGGTTGTGTGCCGCCCTGACCATAGGCTGCCGGGCCAGGGTCTGCACCCGCGCTGTCTGGCCCGATCGTGACCCGTCCGGTACTGTCTATACGAGCAATAGAGCCTCCACCAGCACCGATCTCGACCATCTCAATAACGGGAATCCGAAGCGGTAAACCACTGCCTTTTCTGAAATGAGCCTGCCGGTCGACCTCAAATTCACGTGCCTTTCCGGGTTCGAAGTCCTCGATCAGGCTGATCTTTGCGGTTGTGCCGCCCATATCAAAAGAGATCACCCGGTGAAGTCCCAGTTCTACAGCAAGCTCACGGGCGAGAATTGCACCTCCTGCCGGACCCGATTCCACCAGCCTGATCGGTTGTTGTTTTGCGGTTTCCAGTGTGGTCAAACCGCCGCTCGAAGTCATCAGCAGTACCGGGCAGGTTAGGCCAATCGCCTGGAGACCGATTTCAAGGCGAGACAGGTACCCTTCCATTGCAGGCCGTACATAGGCATTAGCCGCCGCGGTCGATAGCCGTTCATATTCACGAATCTCCGGGCAGACTTCCGATGACAGAGTGATCGGGATATCCGGCATCAGGTCACTCAGTGTACGTGCGACGGTTTGCTCATGCACAGGATTGGCATAGGCATGGAGAAATCCGATTGCAATACTTTCAACACCCGCTGTCATCAGGTGGGGTACTAATTCCGGTATCGCTGACTCGTCCAGTTCAAGAATCACTTGGCCATTGATATCGACCCGTTCAGAAAGACACAATCTTCTGTCCCTGGAAATCAGCGGCGTGACTTTTTCTAGAAAAACGTTGTACTGGTCATAGCGGGTTTCGTAACCGATCTCGAGAACGTCCCTAAACCCTTCAGTCGTGATCAACGCTGTAACAGCACCCTTGCGCTCGAGGATCGCATTTGTGGCGAGCGTCGTGCCGTGGAGCACAAGATCAACTGAAGCGGGTTCAATACCTGCTGATGTGAAGACCTCTTTCGCACCGGCGATAACCGCTTCTTCCGGGGTAGAGGTCGTTGTCAGCACTTTGGCCGTGGTTTGGACATTGGGCGTGTTAAGTACGATGTCTGTAAATGTTCCACCAACGTCTACCGCTAGCCGAACATCAATCTTCTTTCGGGTCAAATCTGATAGTCCTCAATAAAATAATCGAACGGGTGAGTTATCGGCTTGTTTCAGGCCGGTACCTGTCATCCTTTGAGCTTTATGGTATTGGGTAGAAACATCACGATGTCCGGAACCAATGCAATAAACATCGCCATTATGAACATAATGATGAAAAACGGTAATGCCGCACGTGCAACTCGTCCGATCGTTTCGCCCGTCAATCCTTGAATCACAAACAGGTTAAAACCTACAGGTGGCGTGATCTGTGCCATCTCAACAACGATGACAACGAATACACCGAACCATATTTTTTCGAATCCTGCGGATATGATTAGCGGTAGTGTAATCGGCAGCGTCATGACGATAGCCGAAAGGCCGTCGAGGACACAACCGAGGATGGCGTAGAACACAAGCAGCAGCAGGATCAACGCCAGCGGAGACAATCCCAAAGCTGCGATTTCTCCAGCTATCAATCGCGGCACACCCAGAAAACCCATGGCGACCGACAGGAACACCGCTCCGGCAACAATCAGCGCGATCATGGAGGTAGTACGCACGGCACTCAGGCAAGCCTTGCGGATCGTCTTCCAACTCAGAGTCTTCTGTGCAGCTGACACGAGGACGGCTCCTAGGACACCGACAGCTGCTGCTTCCGATGGGCTGGCGAATCCAGCGTACATTGAGCCCAGAACGAGCAATATGAGAAACACGACCGGGCCAAGATCAACTAATCCGTTCAATCGGTCCCGCCAGGTGGGGTTAATGTCTTCACTCGGAATCAGGCTGGGGTTGAGTGTTGCACGAATGGCAAGGTAGCCCATAAACCCGAGTGCCAGAATCAGTCCAGGCACGATTCCAGCGATGAACAGCTTGAGGATAGACGTCTCTGACAACACGCCATAAATGATCAGAATGATCGATGGCGGAATCAGGAAGCCCAGCGTTCCGGCGCCGGCAAGAGATCCTATGACAAGATCTTTGTTGTACCCTCGGCTGAACAGCTCAGAAAGTGTTATACGACCGACGGTCGTAGCTGTGGCGGCGGATGATCCCGAGATAGCCGCAAAGAGCGTACAACCCAGCACGTTTACATGAACCATTTTACCGGGCAGTCGGTTCGTCCACGGTGAAAGTCCCCTGAACAGCGATGCAGATAAGCGAGTGTGGAACAGAATTTCTGCCATCAGGATAAACATTGGCAGGGCAATCATTTCTGGTGTCGTCACTGTGTTGTAAGTGAGTTGGGCAAGCAGCTTGTCTACCGGCATTGAACGAAATAGTGCAAGGCTTGTGATCGCCACTGCAAACAATGACAGCCCTACCCAAACACCAGTACCCAGCAACAAGGCCAGCAGTACAAGAACGGTGATAAGTACGACGAAGGGATCCACTATGCCTATTCGACCTGAAACGAAGTCGACTCATCCTCCGGACTTTCTTTGATGATTAGACGAATCAGGCGTGCGAGCATCTGCAATGCGAGCAGCCCTGCACCCAATGCAATGAGTCCTTGGGGAATGATCAGTGGTGTGGCTGATATCGTAGGAGACGTACTGCCGGAGATGAGTGATCTCCAGGCAAGCATGGCCAAGGAATAAGCCAGGATTCCTGAGATGCAAACTCCCAGTATGGTGCAGACTATGTCAACTCTGTGGATCGCGTTATGGGATAAAACTGATCGCAGAAGTGATACCCGGATATGTCCACCTGTCCGCAAGGTAAAGGCTGCACCGCAGAACATCGCGATGCCCATCGCATAAGCGCTGTACTCCCATGCGAAACTAAAACTATAGTTAAATGCGGATCGTGCGATGATTTCAGAGATGATCACTACGGCGATAGAGACTGTCACAATTGCAGCTGCTCCTGCAACAATTCGAGACAGTGAATCCAAATATTTCAGCAACGTCCTAATTGGTGGGCCCCATTGTTGGATTTATGTTTAATTCGTTCTGCCAATATAGAACAGAGTCCCGCCGCCCCAGTAGGGCGGCGGAACGGAGGAAAACGCTCAGTTACTTAAGTTCGTTCTTGTAAGCGTCGATAATTTGTCCAGCCGGATCTCCGATCGACTCGATTGTCTCAGCCAGCATTGGTGCGGTTTTTTCTTGCATATCTTTTAACATCGATGCAGTCACTTCGCCAAGAATCACTCCGTTATCAGTGAGGATTTTGACTTTTGCCGCATCTTCCGCTTTTGATACATCCCAGAATTGGGGTTGTAGTCGTTTTGCTACGCCTTCAATCGCAATGCGGGTCAGAGGAGTTAGGCTATTCCAAGCGTCAAGATTGACTGACACCACATTGGATGACCATACATGGCTGGTAGGGTACATATACTTGAGGAACTCCCAGAACTTACCATCTACGCCGGAGCTCGCCGATGTCGTTACCGCATCGATCGTTCCGGCAGCTAAGGAGGGTACCACTTCACCCCAGGGTAACTGAACAGAGGTCATGCCGATACGGTTGAACATGCCAGTGGTTGATTTATTGTAGGTCCTGATTTTAATCCCCTTAAGATCTGCAACGGACGAAGCAGGCACTTTGGTGTAGACGTACTGCCTTGGCCACGGCACGATGTAAAGGAATTTCTGGTTGAATTGCTTGGCAACTTCCTGGACATGGGGTAGCCAGTGTTGGTGTAGTTTCGCGAGGTCACTGTAACCTGAACTGAGGTACGGTGTTGCCTCTAGGCCCATGAGGGGTGCTTCGCCGACTTGTTGATTGAGCAGCAACTCTCCAATGGGGACTAATCCGTCTCGCATGACCGTCAGCATTTCCGGACCTTTGAAACCCAAGGAACCACCAGGATGAATATTGATGGTGACCTCGCCACCCGTTGCTTTGTTCACCTCTTCAGCAAAAACACGAGCATTCTTGACATGAAAGTTACCGTCTGGCCAGACAATCGGCATATCCCAGGTGGTCCCAGCCAGGACTGGTAAACTGATAGCGCCCCCCACGATGATCGCAGCAACAGTTCTCAGAATTTTTCTAAACATGATTATTTCCTCCTTTAGATAATTTATTGCCTGTGCAGATCAAGTAGATGTCAGTGGCTGATACGTGTGTTTAGCCTCGCTATCCAGCAGTGCTGCACAACTTCCATTGTCCGAACTAATGGTGGATTGATCAAGTGACTATATACCATATAAAAATTATGGTAATTTAATGGAAAACCAAACAGAGTTTAGGTGGCGCGACTAACCGTTGAGGCCTTCCGGAATAGGGTGGTCAGTGGTTTTGAGTTTCAGCAGGAGGCGGTCGAACAGGCATTGCAGTTCTTCCAGGTCGTCCTGATCCAGACTGGGGCCTGGATCGCGGGACTTGGCCGAGGCCAATACCCCTTGCCGTCGCAATGTTTCTTTGCGTAAGGCGAGGCCCAGTCCGAACTGCTGTTCATGGCGAATCAGTGGCAGATAAATATCGTACAGGTCTTCGGCATCATCTGCCTGATCTGCCATGAACATCTCGTACATTGATACCAGCAGTCCGGGGAAGGCAAATCCGGTCATGACGCCATCTGCGCCCCGGCGCAGTTCCTGTGGCATGTAAAGGCCACCGTTGCCGGACAGGATGCTCACGCGCCGGACACCTTCAGTTTCTGGTGCACGCCTTAAGCTGCTGAGTTTGCGGTGTCCGGGGCACAGGTAGACGGTGGTGGTCGGTGGGTAATCCTGCAAACACACTGGAATTTCAGGTCCCAGAGCATGGATAACCTGGGAGAAATACCGGTAGACCTGTTCATCTGTTTTGAGTCCAGGGATGCCCGACACCATGACCCCGGCTGCACCCGCATCCATGGCTTCCCGCGACAGCACTACAAGATTGTCGATTCCAGAGTTGCTGACACCGACGATAACCGGTCGCCGTCCATTAACCCGCCGAAGTGCATGGTGCATAAACTGGCCTTGCTCCTCGGAACTGAGCTTGGGCGCTTCACCCATGACACCCAGCAGTGTCAGGCCATGTACCCCCTGGTCCAGGTAGAAGTCGATTAGGCGGTCGAGACTGGTGTAGTCCAGTGCGCCATCGTCACTAAACGGTGTTGCACTGATGATGTACACGCCACAGGCAGTTTCGTCGAGATTTGGGTTTGATCTTGTCACCGGCTAAATGCTCCTGCGATTCAATCGCGTTTCATGTTGAGATCCTGCCACGCGGATTCTTCTGGATCTGTATCGGTGAGCGGACCCCCATAAATTTCGGTTTCGAACCATTCAATAAATTCCGGGGTTCGGTTGACCTTCCAGAACTCCCAGGTTGGTCGTCCCATCCGGGTCTTCATGAGCCCGGCTTTAAGGAGGTTCATACGCATATTGAGATGGGTAATGTCTACCAGCCCATGTTTGTACTGATCATAGGTGTCAAAAATATCGACCAGGCAGGTATTGATCCACAGGGTAATGCGCCAGTACTCGTAGTCTTCGAGTTCATCCATGGACCAGTTTTTCGCCAGGAAGCGAGAGAACTCCTGGTCTTTGGCTGCGAGAAAATATCGTTCGTAGAGTCGTGATGTCAGGCTGTGGCCAAACTGAGCCTTGGTAATTCTGGCATTCTGGCGGACCTGGATGGCAAGGTACACAACAGAGGAAATAACGCCTAGAGCGGCAACAAACTGCGCCAGTACGATCAGTGTCTGCAGAGTCATACGGCTACTATAGGATGTTACCGTATGATATTGAAGGCCAGACGGTTGCTTGTGTTGATTCACGGCGATGGAATAGCCATCTAGCAACCGACTAACTTGTTAGTATCTACTATGACTCCATTGTCACTTTGCAATGATAGACGTATGAGCGCTAGAAAATCTTGCACACCTCATCGAACTCATGGCGTGGCAAGCGCTTAAATGTTCCACTCACATCTCCGTAGCCAAGGTTGGCACCCTGTCCCGCCAGCGGATGGATGGTATGGGCCGCATCGCCGACGAGGGCAAAACCGGGGGCAATGTAGTCCTTCGCGTGGCGCTGTCGAAGCGGAAAGGCGAAGCGGCCGGAAATGGACTCCACCGATCCCAGCTCGCGCTCAATCGCACGCTCAAGTTCAGCGGCAAAGTCGGTGTCGTCCAAAGCCATCAGACGCCGCGCTTCCCCGGTATCCTGGGACCAGACAATGGAACAGAAATGCTCATCTCCGGACTCTGGCAGCAAGGGCAAAAACGCCAGCGGCCCGGTCGTCGAAAATCGCTGCCACGCGGTGAAACGGTGGCTCTGGCTGGTTTTCACCGTGCATACGATTGCCTGCTGGTCGTAGTCCCACTCACGCGTTGGCAGGCCAACCCAGTGGCGCAGACGGGAATTGGCACCGTCACAACCGACCAATAGCCCCGCCGACAAAGATCGACCACCCTCCAGCTCAACCGTATAAGTTCCAGACAACCGTTTACAGCCAGTAATCCTCGCGCCATCAATCAGTTCGACCGGACTTTGTTCCAGGGCCCTGAACAGTGATCGCACGATGCTGCGGTTCTCGACAATCGTTCCGAGAGCCCGCGCCTGAAGCTCGGCGGCCTCGAACTGTATACGCCCCGTGCCGTCGCCATCCCAGACCGTCATGGTCTGGTAAGGACAGTGCCGACCGGCGGTCACCTCGGACCAGACTCCGAGTTGCTCCAGCAATTGCTGGCTCGCCACCGAAATGGCACTGACCCGTGGTTCAAAATCGGCAACGGTGGTGGCGGAGTCCGGCGCCTCAACCAGAGACTCATGGCCGGAACCTTCCACCAGCCCCACATGCCAACCCTGTCGTGACAGCCCGAGAGCCAGGGCGGAACCGATCATGCCACCGCCAGCCACAAGAATATCGAACGTTTGCGCCTCACTCATTAGCCGGCGCCTCCCGGTTCAGGTTTCCGGGCCGTTCAATCACGGCCCTGCGGCCGCCCAGGCCCATGGCCTTGCGGGCAAACCAGCGTTTTGCCCCAGGCAACAGATCAAGACCCACCAGGCCGGCATCGCGGGCCGCCGCAACCGGCAGCATGGAATGCCCGAACAAACGAACAAGCGAATCGGAGAAGCGCACCGTCTGTTGCCAGTCTTCCCGATGCAGAGCCTGGTAGCGCTTCAGGACCTCGAGATCGCCAATCGACCTGCCATGCTCTTCAGCCAGGCGGAACTGTTCGACCAGCGTCATGAGCCCTCTCAGCGCGAGATTGAAGCCCTGCCCGGCGACCGGATGCAGGGCATGGGCCGCATTGCCCACCAGGGCAACCCCAGGGCGTACCGGCTCGTCCACCGTCGTCAGGGTCAGCGGGTAATGGTGACAGGCGCCGATGCGGGTAAACCGGCCCAGACGCCAGCCAAACCGGTCCTGAAGCCAACGGCATTTCTCGTCGTCGGGCAGCGCCAGAACCTGCTGCAGAACCTCATCGGATAGCGTCCAGACCAGTGCCGATTGATGTCCGGCTCTGGTCGGTGATCCATGGGGCAAGAGAGCCATGGGACCGGCATCGGTAAATCGTTCAAAGGCAGTGAATACGTGGCTGTCACTGGTAGAGACATTTGCGATCAGTGCGTTCTGGCCGTAGCTGTGACGATCCGGCCGGAACCCGAGCCTTTCCCGCAGACCGGAACGACCGCCATCTGCAACGACGAGGCAGACGTTGGTATCCAGAAGCTCACGCATCAGACACAGCCCCATCCAGCGATTGTCAGCCACGTACCCGAGCGCCGCCTGGCCATGCTCGGCAGCATGCAACCGTGTGGCGCCGAAATGGCCCCGATCTGAAACATGGATATGTTCGATGGGTGTGGCATGTTCGGCCAGCCTTTGCCACAGCCCCAGCTCCTCAAAGATTAACCGGGAGCCCCACGCCAGTGCGGTTGAACGGGCATCGTAACTCGGCTGGTAACTCTCCGGCAGGGCGTCGGGCGAGAGCGGGAAGGCCTCGACCACGGTCACGCGCAGTGACGGCACCATCCGTGCCAGCGCCAGAGCCAGGGTCGCTCCGGCGAGGCCACCGCCGGCAATGATCAGATCGGTATCAGGCTTGGTCACAGGCTGTCAGTCCGCCATCAGGGCTTCGATTTCGGCAATGGTTTTCGGCACTGCTTCGGTCAGGACCCGGCAGCCGTCTTTGGTCACCACCACATCGTCTTCGATGCGTATGCCAATGCCGCGCCATTTCTCATCCACGTCGGTGTTATCCGGCGCAATGTACAGGCCTGGCTCGACGGTCAGGGCCATGCCGGGTTCCAGCTGGCGCCAGGCGTCACCGACCTTGTAATCGCCGACGTCGTGTACATCCAGCCCCAGCCAG